>JBDTCA010000160.1:0-19033 GCA_039923815.1 Caldimonas sp.
GCTCCAAGCACTGCTTCTATTCGACCGCGATGGACGCCGATGCCGAGGTCCAGTTCGAGCTCCTGCGCGACCTGCGCAAGGCCGTCGTCGCCAAGGAGCTGGAGCTCTTCTACCAGCCGAAGATCGACGCCGGGAGCGGCAAGGTCACCGCCGTCGAAGCGCTGCTGCGATGGAAGCACCCGACGCGTGGCGTGCTGCTGCCCAACACCTTCATTCCGATCGCCGAGCGCTTCGGCCTGATCGGTGCGATCGGCAACTGGGTCATCGAAGACGCGTGCCGGCAGAGCCGCCAGTGGCGCGACAAGGGGCTGCGCATGCGCGTGGCCATCAATCTGTCGGCGCACCAGATGCGCCAGGAAGACATCGTCGAGCGCATCACCGGCGCCCTCGACCAGTACAAGATCCATCCTTCGCTGCTGACGTGCGAGATCACCGAATCGGCGGCGATGGAAGACACGAAGACGACGCAGACGACCTTCCGCCGCCTCGGCGAGCTCGGCACCCATCTCTCGATCGACGACTTCGGTACCGGCTACTCGAGCCTGGCTTACCTGCGCAAACTCCCGGCCGAAGAGCTGAAGATCGACCGAAGCTTCATCATGGACCTGGAGCACAGCGCCGACGCCCGCGCCGTCGTCGACGCCGTCATCAAGCTGGCCCATGCGCTCGGCCTCAAGGTGGTGGCCGAGGGCGTCGAAAACCAGCGCCAGCAGAAGGTCCTCGAAGAGATGCAGTGCGACGAGCTGCAGGGCTTTCTGTTCGCCAAGCCGATGTCGGCCCGGGCCCTGCTGCTCTGGGCCATGAACGACCGCGACGAATCGGCGGTGTTCAAGCCCTCGCTGTTCGACGAGACGAGGCAGTCGGAACGCGCCTGAGCGGCGCTGCGGTGAAATCGCGACCGGCTACGCGCCCGCTCGCTGCAGCCTGGCGGTCAGAGCCTGCTCCAGCGTATCGGCGCTGTCCTGCAGGTGGGCGCGCGTCTCCTCGCTGAAGACCGCGCGGCGGCTCGCGACGCGCACACGCTCCAGCAGCACACGAGCCTGGCTGCGCACGAGACTGCGGGTATCGGCACGGCTCGCCGCGCCCGGCCGCAGCAGCATCGCGGCCAGCCGGTTGACGTGGTCGCGCTGCACCTCGCGGCGCAACGGCGCCACATCGACATTGCCGTCGAGCTCGCTCCACAGCGCCTGCGTCAGCCGCGTGTAGAGCTCGGGCATGCGCAATGCACGCACATTGCCGACCGGCGCCTTCTCGCTGCTTTCGAGCAGCCGGGTCGCGACGCTGTCGCTCATCAGCACGCCGAGCAATGCGCGCTGCAGGCCGAGCACCTGCGTCGACAGCGAGAAGTCGGTCTGCGCCGAGCCGCTGCCTCCCGTCACCGCGTCGTAACGCTCCTCGAAATCGGCCGCGAACTTGCGTTGCAGCGAAGGCGAAACGCGAAAGCTGTCGGCCGCGAGCAGGCTGCCCGTGATGACATCGAGCGCGGCTCGCTGTTCGGCAAACGGCACCGGCATCAGGGGGTCGCGGCCGGTGCCGGGCGCGTCCCGCACCGTGCGCACGCCACCGATCTGGCGTGCCAGCACGTTGGCGGCGCGTGCGACGTCGCGCACGGCAAAGCTGGCCGAGCGCTTGAGCAGGTTGTAGTCCTGCCCGGTCCGCAGCTGGCGCGTCTCCTGGCGCTTCAGCAGGTCCTGGGCGATGGCGATCCGCTTGCGTGCGAAGGCGACCACGTCGTTGCCGAGATCGAACTGCAGCGATTCCGGGTCGACACCCAGGAAATTGTCTTCGTCGGTGCCGTAGGCCAGCAGGGGCTCGGCGCTGCGACCGGCGATCTTCTCCAGCGCCGCGGCCTCGCCACCTGCGCCCTGCCCCGACGGCAGTGGCCGGTAGGCGTATTCGATCGCCCAATAGTCGTAAGGCCCGAGCGTGGTGTTGAACGGTGTGCCGTAGCTCGCTCGCAGCTCGTCGGGACCATTGAGGTTGATGGCCGCGTACTCCATCACCGAGCCGGTGATGCCGTGCTCGCGCGTGAAGGCGGGATCGGCGAGCTGCTTTTGCGTGTAGACGCGCGACGAGCGGAAGTTGTGGCGCAAGCCGAGCGTGTGGCCGACCTCGTGCATCGTCACGTCCTTGAGGTAGGCCTCGACGAAGGCCTCGGCCTCGGGACTTCCAGGCTCGAGATCGCCGCGTGCCTCGAGCACGTCGGCCGCATACGACATCTGCTCGCCGGCGCCTTCGTCGTAGCTGCAGAAGCGACCGCTCGCGATGAGGCGGCGCTCTTGCGGCGTCGCTGCGCGGCCATCGATCGCCACCTCGTCGCCAGCTGTGAGGATCTGCGACCGGGCCGCGCGGATGCTGCGCGACGACAGGCTCTCGATGCCGATGTCGGCGTCCAGGATCTCGCCGCTGCGCGGGTCGACGTGGCTGGGGCCGATGGCGCCGAACATGGGCGACGCGTTGGTCATCCAGCGCACTGACGCGCGCCCGAAGTCGAGCGTGTCGAAGTCGGCGCCCTCGGGTTGGATCTCGACGCGGATGGCGTTCTTGAATCCGATCTTCTCGAACGCCTTGTTCCATTCCAGGATCCCGGCGCTGATGGCGGCGCGGTACTTCACCGGCACGGTGCGATCGATCCAGTAGGTGATGGGCTTGACCGGCTCCGACAGCGCCGCCTCAGGCACCTTCTTCTCGAGCCGCCAGCGGTTGACGAAGCGTTGCCGGGGCGTGCGCTGCAGGTCGTCGCTGAAGTCGTAGCGACCGCTCTCGAAATAGCCGACCCGCGCATCGGCCTTGCGACCGTGCATCGGCTGGTCAGGCAGGCGCGCCATCGAGTAGGCGATGGTCAGGAACATGCTGCGGGGGTCGGGCAGCGAGCGCGGTGCCGACGGCTGCGGCGAGCCCGAAGGCGTGCCGGGCTGCGGCACCGAGATCGATGCGGTCGCGTAGTGTGCAAGCACCTCCAGCACCATCGACTCGGGCGTGGCCCGGGCTGCGGTGATGGCGGAGTTGCGCGGGTCGAACGAGTAGCCCTGCCGGTACGTTCGCTGCAGGTCCATGCCGAAACCCAGCAGGTCGCCGAGGAAGAGCGCATTGGCTTCGACAAGCACGGACTTTCGTTCCGGTTCCGGCAGGCTGAGCACGGGCGCGCTCGACAGCAAGCTCGGCGAGTAGGCGGCCTCGACGGCACGCGCCTCCGGCGTGCCGGCTGCGGCCACGTAGCCGACGTTGCGCCAGATCAGCTGCATCTGGTTGTAGACGCGCCGGAATTCGACGATGCCGCTGTCTTCCATCAGGCCGCCGAAGAACATGCGTTCACCGATGCCGGTCTTGAGCTTGGGCGACATCAGGAAGGGCTGGTTCAGGTCGCCGGGCTTGAGCTCGATCCAGACCTTTTCGTCCTTCTGCCAGAGCGTCAGCATGCCGTCGATTCGCCTGGCGCCCTTGACGACGTCGGCGAACGGGCGCAGCGGCCCGGTGGCGACGGCGGCGACCGGCGCGGCGCCGGGAGGGCGCGGCCCGGACGCCGCACCACCCGGGCCGACGGCGCCGCCCGGTGCCGACGCCGACGGCGCCACGGCCACAGCGGCGGCGCCGACGCCCGCGCCCTTGCCGGCGGGCTGCAGCGTCGTGCAGGCACTCAGCAGGGCCGCGGCAATGACCCAAAGCGGGCGGGCGGGCGGCATGCTCGAGGCCATCGGCAATCCTCGTTGAGTTCGATCGGTCGACTTCATTCGATCGATTCAGAGAGGCGGCACGGCGAAAAGGTTCGCCGCCTTGCAAGAAAGACCGCTCAGTGAAGGCCGCTCAGTGCATCGGCCGAAAGCGCAGGCGCCTGGGCTTGGCGCCTTCTTCGCCGAGACGCTTCTTCTTGTCGGCTTCGTACTCCTGGTAGTTGCCGTCGAAGAAGGTCCACTTCGAGTCGCCCTCCGCTGCCAGGATGTGCGTGGCGATGCGGTCGAGGAACCAGCGATCGTGGCTGATGACCATGATCGAGCCGGCGAACTCGAGGAGCGCGTCTTCGAGCGCGCGCAGCGTCTCGACATCGAGGTCGTTCGACGGCTCGTCGAGCATCAGCACGTTGGCACCGGCGATCAACGTCTTGGCCAGATGGAGCCTCCCGCGTTCACCGCCCGAAAGATTGCCGACGAGCTTTTGCTGGTCGTTGCCCTTGAAGTTGAACTTGCCGAGATAGGCCCGGCTCGGCATCACGAACTTGCCCACCACCAGGTTGTCGAGGCCGCCGGAGACGTCCTGCCAGACCGTCTTGTCGTTCTCGAGCTCGTCGCGGCTCTGCTCGACGAAGGCCATCTTCACGGTCGAGCCCATCTTCACGGTGCCGCTGTCGGGCTTTTCCTTGCCGGCGATCATCCGGAACAGGGTCGACTTGCCGGCACCGTTCGGGCCGATGATGCCGACGATGGCGCCGGCCGGCACCTTGAAGCTGAGGTTGTCGATCAAGAGGCGATCGCCGAAGCTCTTGCTCACGCCGTCGAACTCGATCACCTCGTGCCCGAGCCGATCGGCGACGGGGATGAAGATCTCGTTGGTCTCGTTGCGCTTCTGGTAGTCGGTGTCGGAAAGCTCCTCGAAGCGGGCCATCCGCGCCTTGCTCTTGGCCTGGCGGCCCTTCGGGTTCTGGCGCACCCACTCCAGCTCCTTCTTCATCGCCTTGGTGCGCGCGTCTTCGGTCTTCTGCTCCTGTTCGAGGCGAGCTTCCTTCTGCTCCAGCCACGTCGAGTAGTTGCCCTTGTACGGAATGCCCGAGCCGCGGTCGAGCTCGAGGATCCACTCGGCCGCGTTGTCGAGGAAGTAGCGGTCGTGGGTGATGGCCACCACGGTGCCCGGGTAGCGTGCGAGGAACTGCTCGAGCCAGTCGACCGATTCGGCGTCGAGGTGGTTGGTGGGCTCGTCGAGCAGCAGCATGTCGGGCTTGCTGAGCAGCATGCGGCAGAGCGCGACGCGGCGCTTCTCGCCGCCCGACAGCTTGCCGACGATCGCGTCCCACGGCGCCAGGCGCAGCGCGTCGGCGGCGATCTCGAGCTGCATGTCGGTGTTCTCGCTGCCGGCGGCGGCGATGGTCGCCTCGAGCTCCGCCTGCTCGGCGGCGAGCTTGTCGAAGTCGGCGTCGGGCTCGCCGTATTCCGCATAGACCTCGTCGAGTCGCTTCTTCGCCGCCAGGGCGCCGCCGATGCCCTCCTCGACAGCCTCGCGCACCGTCTGCTCGGGGTCCATCACCGGCTCCTGCGGCAGGTAGCCGATCTTCAGGCCCGGCATCGGCGTCGCTTCGCCCTCGATGTCCTGATCGATGCCGGCCATGATCTTCAGCAGCGTCGACTTGCCCGAGCCGTTCAGGCCGAGCACGCCGATCTTGGCGCCGGGAAAGAAGGAGAGCGAGATGTTCTTGAGGATCTGCCGCTTGGGTGGGACGATCTTGCCCACGCGGTTCATCGTGAAGACGTACTGAGCCATGACTACCTTGAAGTGACGAGGCGCGCCGGAGGACCCGGGGCCGATCGCCTATTGTCGCCGCACCGTCGTTCGGCGTGACAAGAGTCGCATCGCGGAGCAAGTCATGCATCGACATGGATGCGAGCCTTTACAATGCACCATGCGGCGTTGAACCCAGTCTTCTTCGCTGACGTCATCTCCGACGCTGCGCCTCCCAAGCGCAAGAACAAACGACCTGCCTGTGACTGGCGCCCACCTGCGGGGCGCGTCGGGCGGTCTCTATAAAGCTCCTCATGTCCTTCGATTCCCTCGGCCTCGCCGAGCCGCTGCTGCGTGCTGTGCACGAAGCGGGCTACACCACTCCCACTCCGATCCAGGCCCAGGCCATCCCCGCGGTCCTCTCCGGTGGCGACGTCATGGGCGGCGCCCAGACCGGCACCGGCAAGACTGCCGGCTTCGTGCTGCCGATGCTGCAGCGCCTCATGGACAAGCCTGCCGTGCGCGATGCCAAGGGCCGGCTGCCGATTCGCTGCCTGATCCTGACGCCGACGCGCGAGCTCGCGGCCCAGGTCGAAGAGAGCGTGCGCACCTACGGCAAGCACGCCAAGCTGACGAGCATGGTCATGTTCGGCGGCGTCGGCATGCAGCCGCAGGTCGACAAGCTTCGCCGCGGCGTCGACATCCTCGTCGCCACGCCGGGCCGCCTGCTCGACCATCATCAGCAGCGCACGCTCGACCTCTCGCATGTCGAGATCTTCGTGCTCGACGAAGCCGACCGCATGCTCGACATGGGCTTCATCCACGACATCAAGAAGGTGCTCGCGGTGCTGCCTGCCAGGAAGCAGAGCCTGCTCTTCTCGGCCACCTTCAGCGACGAGATCAAGGCCCTCGCCGATCGACTGCTGAACGCGCCGGTGCTGATCGAGGTCGCTCGCCGCAACCAGACCGCGGAGCTCATCGCCCAGAAGGTTCACCCGGTCGGCCGCGAGATGAAGAAAGACCTGCTCACGCACCTGATCAAGAGCAATGACTGGCACCAGGTGCTCGTCTTCACACGCATGAAGCACGGCGCCAATCGCCTTGTCGAACACCTGCTCAAGCAGGACATCAGTGCCATGGCGATCCACGGCAACAAGAGCCAGACCGCACGGACCAAGGCGCTGGCCGATTTCAAGAACGGCCAGCTGCAGGTCCTGGTGGCGACCGACATCGCAGCACGCGGCATCGACATCGACCAGCTGCCGCACGTCGTCAACTTCGAGATGCCGAACGTTCCGGAGGACTACGTCCACCGCATCGGCCGCACCGGCCGCGCCGGCACCAAGGGCGAGGCGATCTCGCTGGTGTGCGTCGACGAGAACGGGTTCCTGCGCGACGTCGAGCGCTTGACCAGGAACGAGATCCCGAAGGAAATCATTCCCGGCTTCGAGCCGCCAGCGCACGAGCGCCCCGAGCCGATCGTGCTCGGCCGCATGGTGATCGGCGAAGGCGCCAATCGCGGTGGCGCACGGCCGCCGCGGCGCGACGGCCCAGGCCACGGCCGCGGCGACTCCGGTCGCGGTGGCTCGGGCGGCGGCGGCGGCAATCGCAGCCACAGCGGCCACGGCGGCGCCCGCACCGGTGCCGCACCCGCACCGCGTCGCGACGATCGCCGACCGGCGCCTCTGGCGCGGCCGACCGGCCCGAAGCGCTGACCGCAGCGCACGGTCGCGAGGCTCAGGCGCGCCCGAGCTTGTCGACCGTGCGGCCAGCGCCGTCGCAGCAGGCCGACCTCGACGAGCGCGCCGAGACCGTCGGGGCGGCGAGCCCCCTGCCGATCGAGCAGAGCGCCGCGGCGCTGTTCGGGCATCGTGCCTTCATGCGCCTCTGGAGCGCGCGCCTGTTCGGCACCACCGCCAACCAGATGCTGCTGGTCGCACTCGGCTGGCAGATGTACGACCTCACGCACAGCGCCTGGGACCTCGGCCTGGTCGGCCTGCTTCAGTTCGCACCGGCGCTGACACTCGTGCTCGTCGCCGGTCAGGTCGTCGACCGCTTCGACCGCGCCCGCATCGTCACGTTGTGCATGACGGCGCAGGCGGGGATCGCGCTGCTGCTGGTCTGGGGCGCCTCGGCGCACGCAATCGGACGCGAGACGCTGCTGGCCGTCTCGGTCGCGGTCGGCACGGTGCGCGCGTTCCAGATGCCGACGCAGCAGGCGCTGACGCCGATGGTGCTGCCGGCCGTGCTGCTGCCCCGTGGCCTCGCCTTCAGCTCGGCCGGGTCGCAGGGTGCCATCGTCGCCGGGCCGGCCCTGGGCGGTTTCGTCTACGTGGCCGGGGCCGGCGTCGTTTATGCGCTCTGCGCCGGGCTGTTCCTCGTGGCCGGCATCCTCGCGGCCGGCGTGCGCTACGAGCGGGCGGCGCGAGTGAAGAAAGCGATCTCGCTCGAGACGCTGCTCGCCGGCATCCGCTTCGTGGCCGACAAGCCGGCCGTTCTCGGCGCCATCTCGCTCGATCTCTTCGCGGTGCTGCTCGGCGGCGCCACGGCGCTGCTGCCGATCTTCGCGCGCGACCTGCTGCACACGGGCGCCTGGGGGCTCGGCCTGCTGCGCGCGGCGCCTGCCGCCGGCGCTCTCGTGGTCTCCGTGGCACTGACGCGCTGGCCGGTGTCGCGCCGCGCCGGCCACGTGCTGCTCTCGGCCGTCGCCGTCTATGGCGTGGCCACCATCGTGTTCGGCATCTCGACCTCGTTCTGGCTGTCGATGACGGTGCTCGCGGTCTCGGGCGCGGCCGACATGATCAGCGTCGTCATCCGCCAGTCTCTGGTGCAGCTCGACACACCCGACGAGATGCGCGGCCGCGTCAGCGCCGTCAACTCCGTCTTCATCGGCGCCTCCAACCAGCTTGGCGAGTTCGAGTCAGGCGTCAGCGCCGCATGGCTGGGGCCGGTGGGCTCGGTCGTCGTCGGCGGCGTCGGCACGCTCATCGTCGCCGCCGCCTGGTTCCGGCTGTTCCCGGCGCTGGCGCAGCGAGACCGCCTGACCACGGCCCGCTGACCCGGTCCGCGGTGTGGGCGGTGCCGATCGTGACGGCGTCTTGCATCGGCACCGCGCGTCCGCACATTCGTGGGGTCATCACGGCCCCGTATGATCGACTCGCACGAGCCCGCACGGTGGGCTCGCATCAGGAGACGGCAATGAAATCACTCGCGTACGCCCTCGCACTCTTTCTCGCCGCAGCCACCCTGCTGCCGAACGCCGCCGAAGCCCGCCGCATCGGTGGAGGTGGCTTCGCCGGCATGCAGCGAAGCATGCCCCGCGCCGCGCCAGCGGCCGTCCCGGCACGCCCTGCCACGGCTGCGCCGCAGGCGGCGCCCGCCACGGCTGGCGCCGCCGCCGCCGTGCCCAAGCGTTCTTGGCTAGGCCCGATCGCCGGCCTTGCCGCGGGCCTCGGCATCGCTGCGTTGATGAGCCACCTCGGTCTTGGCGAGGGCTTCGGCAACATCGTCATGCTGCTGTTGCTCGCAGCGGTCGCGTTCTTCGTGATCCGCATGTTGATGCGCCGCTTCATGCCCGCCAACGGCGCCGCGTCGAACGGCGGCATGTCGCTCGCGGGCGCCGGCGCCGGCGCCGGCACGAGCGCAGCGACCCCGCGCCCGGCGGCACCGGTGTCGTTCATCGACGAACGCCCGGCCGAGTTCCGCGGCCTGCCCGTCGGTGGCGGCTCCACCTCTCCTGCCGCCTTCGGCGCCGTGGCGGAGCCCGCGGTGGCTGCCACCTTGCCGGCCGACTTCGACGCTGCCGGCTTCGAGCGCATCGCCAAGATGATCTTCATCCGCATGCAGGCCGCCAACGACTCCGGCGACCTCGCCGACCTGCGCGCCTTCACCACGCCCGAGATGTTTGCCAGCGTCAAGATCGACCTGCAGGACCGCGGTGCCGCCGCACAGCGCACCGACGTCGTCCGTGTCGATGCCGAAGTGCTCGACGTTGCGACCGAAGCCGAGCGCCAGATCGTCAGCGTGCGCTTCCATGGCCTGATCCGCGAAGAGGCAGATTCGGTCGCCGAGCCTTTCGACGAGATCTGGCATCTGGTCAAGCCGGCCGATGGCAGCCGCGAGTGGGCCATCGCCGGCATTCAGCAGTCGGCACCGGCGTTCGCCCGCGCGGCCTGACCGTCCTCTGTCGCAGGCCGCGACCAGCGCCGCTGCTGACGCCGGGGGTCGGGCGCCGATGCGGCCGCGTCTCTTCGTCCTGACGGGCGCGTCTCGCGGCCTCGGCGCCGCGATGGCGCGGCGACTGCTTGCGCCCGAGCACACGTTGCTCTGCCTGTCGCGACAGGCCGACGACGCCCTCGCCACCAGCGCCGTCGAGGCCGGCGCCACGCTCGAACAGTGGCGCGTCGACCTCGCCGACGCGGCCCCTGTGTCGACCCGCCTCGCGGCCTGGCTCGGTGCGTTCGATCCGGTGCGAGTCGCTTCGGCGTCGCTGATCAACAACGCCGGCGCGCTGGCCCCGATCGGTTCGCTGCAGGACGCGTCGGCAGCCGATCTGGCCGCCGCGCTGAGGGTCGGCCTCGAAGCGCCCCTGTTGCTCTGTGCGGCGTTCCTGCGCGCGACCGCCTCCTGGCCTGCCGACCGCCGAATCCTCAACATCTCCTCGGGGCTCGGCCGCCGCGCCATGGCCGGCCAGGCCACGTACTGCGCGGCCAAGGCCGGCATGGACCAACTCTCGCGCGCGCTGGCGCTGGAACAGGGCGGCACGGTCCACGGTGCCCGCATCGTCTCGCTCGCGCCCGGTGTCGTCGACACCGACATGCAGGTTCAACTGCGTGCCGCGAGCAGGCCGGGCTTTCCAGATCACGATGCCTTCGTCCGCCTGAAGGAAGGCGGCAAGCTCGCATCGGCAGACGAGGCCGCGGCCCGCGTGCTCGCCTACCTCGCGCGCAGCGACTTCGGTGAGACGCCGGTTGCCGACGTGCGCGACGCATGAGTCTTTTGCGACCCCTGCCGAGCTCAGCGGGTCTTGCGTGTCGCCTGTCGCGGGCGATCGGTTGCCTGCTCGTCGTCGGCCTGCTGAGTGCCTGCGCGAGCCTGGCCACGCCGCCGGGGAACCCCGGCACGACCGCGACGAGCGGCGCCTTCGTCGCGCCCAACGCCAACCTGCACGTCGAAGGCATCCCGCCGATCCCGGCCAGCGTCGCGATGCAGGTCGCCCGGTACACCGAATTCCGCAGCCAGACCTTCGTCGACTGGCATCCGCTGCGCGCTGAAATGCTGGTCGCCACGCGCCCCCGCGGTGCCGACACGACGCAGATCTTCCGGCTTGCCTCGGCGCGCGCCGAACCCGAACGGCTGACCGCCTTTGCCGACCCCGTGCGCAAGGCCGCTTACGAGCCCGTCGCGGGCGCGTACATCGTGTACGAACGCAGCAGCGGCGGTGACGAGGCGGCGCAGCTCTATCGCCTCGACCTGCCGAGCCGGCAGAGCACGCAGATCACCGAGGCGGGGCAACGTCACGACATTCAGCTGTGGCTGCATCACTCCAGCCGACTCCTCTATCTTTCGGTGCCGCTCGACCGCACGGCGGCCGGCCGCAGCCGCGAGGCCATCACCCAGACGCTGAGCCTCGTCGACCCGATGCAGCCGGGCGCGCGTCGTCGAATCGCGGAGCTGCCAGGCGGCGGCTGGAGCGTCGACGGCGCAGCCTGGGACGACCGTCGCATCACTCTGACGCGTTACCTCTCGGCCGCCGAGTCGCAGGTCTGGCTGCTCGACCTGGCCAGCGGCGAACGCCGGCAGGTGCTGCCTGCCCCAGGCGCCGCGCCTGCAACGCATCTGGCCAGCGTCTGGAAGCACGACGACTCCGGCTTCTTCTTTCTCAGCGATCAGGCCGGCGAGTTCCGTGAGCTCATGTTCTATCGGCTCGCCGATGCCAGCGTCACGCGCGTGACGCGCCGCATCGCGTGGGACATCTCCGGCGTCAGCCTCGACGCGGCCGGCCGCCTGCTCGCAGTGCGCGCCAATGTCGACGGTCGCAACGAGCTGCGCTTCTTCGACGCCGACACCTTCGACGAATTGCCGACGCCCGGGGTGCCCGCCGGGAGCATCGTCGCCGCCGAGTTCCATCCGAAGCTGGCCATGCTCGCCGTCGGCCTGACCGACAGCCGCAGCCCGAGCCTCGTGGGCGTGCTCGATCCCGCCACCGGCGCGCTGAGGCGCTGGGCCGAACCGGCCCCTGCGGAAGCGTCGGCGGCGATCTTCGGCGAGCAGAAGATCGTGCGCTGGAAAAGCTTCGACGGTCGCGAGATCTCCGGCCTGCTGGCCCAGCCGCCGGCGCGCTTCACCGGCAAGCGGCCGGTGTTGATCGACATCCACGGCGGGCCGGAAGGGCAGGCCCGCTTCGGCTTTCTCGGTCGCGCCAATTATTTTGTCGAGGAGCTCGGCGTTGCCGTCATCCGCCCGAACGTGCGAGGTTCGTCGGGCTTCGGCAAGACCTTCATGTCGCTCGACGACGGCATGAAGCGCGAAGACTCCGTCAGGGACATCGGCGCCCTGCTCGACTGGATCGCCACCCAGCCCGGTCTCGACGCATCGCGTGTGCTGGTCGCTGGCGGCAGCTACGGCGGCTACATGAGCCTGGCGGTCGCCACCCACTACTCCAACCGCATCGCCGGCGCCATCGACGTCGTCGGCATCTCGAACTTCGTCACCTTCCTGCAGAACACCGAGAGCTACCGACGCGACCTGCGCCGCGTCGAGTATGGCGACGAGCGCGTGCCGGCAATGCGCGACTTCATGCTGCGCACGGCACCGCTCACGAACGCGGCGCGGATCACGAAGCCGCTCTTCGTCGTGCAGGGCCGCAACGACCCGCGCGTGCCCTATACCGAGGCCGAGCAGATCGTGGCCAGGGTGCGCGCCAACGGCACGCGCGTCTGGTACCTGCGTGCCGAGAACGAGGGCCACGGCTTCGCCCGCAAGGAGAACGCCGATTACCAGTTCTATGCGACCGTGATGTTCATGCGCGAGACCTTGCTGAAATAAGCGGCGCGGCCATGGCGAACGTGGACATCCTCGCCCTCGGCGAACCGATGGTGGAATTCAACCAGACCGGTGATGGCGGCGGCCGGTTGTATCGACAGGGCTTCGGCGGCGACACCTCCAACTTCGCGATCGCCGCGGCTCGCCAGGGCGCCCGCGCCGGCATGGTGAGTGCCCTTGGCGACGACACCTACGCACGCATGCTGCGCGAACTCTGGCGCGGCGAAGGCGTGACGCAGGACCACGTCGCCACCGACGCTGGCGCCTTCACCGCGATCTACTTCGTCAGCCACGACGCCGACGGCCATCACTTCGACTTCTTCCGCCGCGGCTCGGCAGCCAGCCGCATGACGGCAGCGGCGTTGCCGCGCACCGCCATCGCGTCGGCACGCGTGCTCCACCTTTCCGGTGTCTCGCTGGCGATCTCCGAGTCGGCGCGCGAGGCCTGTTTCTCCGCCATCGACATCGCCCGCGCGGCGGGCGTGAAGGTTTCGTTCGACACCAATCTGCGCCTCAAGCTGTGGCCGATCGAGACCGCGCGCCAGGTGATGTCGCAAGCGATGGCGACCTGCGACGTCTGCCTGCCGAGCCACGACGATCTCGCCGTGCTGACCGGCCTTCGAGAGCCCGAGGCAATGCTCGACCACTGCCTCGACCTCGGCGCCAGGGTGGTGGCGCTGAAGTGCGGCTCCGCGGGCGCCTGGATCGCTGACCGGGCGCGTCGCACCCACATCGCCCCCCATCCGTGCAGGCCGGTCGATGCCACCGGTGCGGGCGACACCTTCGGCGGCGCGTTCGTGGCCCGCATGGTCGCGGGGGACAGCATCGAAGCCGCCGGCCGCTACGCCGCCGTCGCTGCCGCGCTCTCGACCGAAGGCTTCGGCGCCGTCGAACCGATTCCGCGAGCGGCGGTGGTGCTGGCCGCGATGCAGGCTCAGCGGCTGCGCTGATGCAGCTTCGTGCCGTCGATGACCGCAGCGCTTGCCGCGCCTGTGGCACCGGCCCGGAACTCGGCGCCACCGCCGCTCGCGAGAGCCGCTGGGCCACTCTCCACCACCCGGCCGCACGCGAGCGAAGTCAGCGTGACCAGGGCGATGCGAGCGTGAACACGCGCCGCGGGCCCGGCTAGCCGGCGATCTCCGGCTCGACCAGGTGCCCGAGCTGGACGAGCGACTCCTGCCAGCCGAGATAGCACATCTCGGTCGGGATCAGCTCGGGCAGTCCTTGCTGCACGACGGTCAGCTCCGTTCCGCAGATCACCTTTCTGAACGAGATCGTTGTCGTCATTTCGCCCGACAGATTCGGATCGTCGAAGCAATCGGTGTAGCGGATGCGCTCGGCCGGCAGCAGCTCGAGGTAGGTGCCTCCGAACGAATGCGCCTGGCCGCTGCCGAAGTTCGTGAACGACATGCGGTAGCTGCCTCCCACGCGGGCATCGAGGTGATCAATGGTGCAGACAAAGCCGTAAGGCGGCAGCCACTTGGCGATGGCGCCGGCCTCGAGAAACGCCCGGTAGACGCGCTCGGGAGCGGCGCGTATGACACGGTGCAGGGTGACGGTTCCAGTGGTCATGATTTCTCGCAGGTCGTGATGGGTTCAAGCCGTGGCGGCGCCGCCGCTGACCATCCAGGGCGTGCCGAAGCGGTCGACGACCATGCCGAAGATCTCGACCCAGAACGTCTTGCCCATCGGCATCCTGACCTGCCCGCCATCGGACAACGCGGCAAACACCCTGCGGGCCTCGTCGACGCTGGGATAAACGGTAGCGACGAAGAAGCCCGACATCGGCTCGGCAGGCTGGCCGCCCATCGAGTCGGATGCCATGAGCTTGCGGCCGCCGATGTCGAGGCAGGCATGCACGATCGCGGCCGGGTTGCCCGCAGGGCAGTTCTCCTGCGGCGGCAGGTCGGCCGCCGTCATCATCGTCTCGAGCTTGCCGCCGATGGTCTTCTCGTAGAAGCGCATCGCCTCGGCGCAGTTGCCGTTGAAGATGAGATACGGATCGATGGTGGTCATGCAGTTCTCCTTTTGTGGATGGACGAAAGTCGCCACTTTAGTCATCTAAGTCCTGATTTGCAACTGCTTGATATTTCTTCCGTACCGCTCTGTAGAATTCCGTGATGGCAGGCAAACGAAGCTACGACGACGGCTGCGCCGCGGCGCACGCGCTCGATCTCGTCGGCGAGCGCTGGGCCCTGCTGATCGTTCGCGAGCTGGTGCTCGGACCCAAGCGCTTCACCGATCTGCGCAACGGCCTGCCCGGCATCAGCCCCAACGTGCTGACGCAGCGGCTCGAAGAACTCGAGCGTGCATCGATCGTTCGCCGGCGCAGGCTGCCGCCGCCGGCCGCATCGTCCGTCTACGAGCTCACGCCGTGGGGGACCGAGCTCGAGCCCGCGATCCAGGCGCTCGGCCGCTGGGCAGCGCGCTCGCCGACGATGCCGATCAACCTGCCCCTGAGCGTCGACGCGCTGATCCTGTCGCTGCGCACGATGTTCGACAGTGGCGCCGCGGCCGGCGTCGCCGGCTGCGTCGAGCTGCGCCTTGGCGAGGAGCGTTTCATCGCGACGATCGGGGATGGCGACCTCACCCTCGTCCGACGCGACGCTGCCGCTGGCGATCGAGCGGTCGACACCACGCTCGAATCCGACACCGACACCTTCGTCGGCGTGATCTACGCCGGTACCCGCCTCGCCGACGCAGTCAGGTCCGACCGCCTCAGAATCACCGGCGACAAAGCGCTGGCGCGGCGCTTCGTCGGCCTTTTCACGCTACCCGAGCGAGCACCATCCGAGAACCCGACATGACCGATCTATCCGCTTTCCCGATCACCCGCAAATGGCCCGCGAAGCATCCCGAACGGCTGCAGCTCTACTCACTGCCGACGCCCAACGGCGTCAAGGTCTCGATCATGCTGGAAGAGACCGGCCTGCCTTACGAGCCGCACCGCGTCGCCTTCGATACCAACGACCAGATGTCGCCCGAGTTCATCTCGCTGAGCGCCAACAACAAGATCCCCGCCATCCTCGACCCCGACGGGCCGGGAGGCAGGCCACTGGCGCTGTTCGAATCCGGCGCGATCCTGCTCTACCTCGCCGACAAGACCGGCCGCTTCGTGCCGAGCGACCCGACGCAGCGCTACGAAGCGATCCAGTGGCTGATGTTCCAGATGGGCGGCGTCGGCCCCATGTTCGGCCAGCTCGGCTTCTTCCACAAGTTCGCCGGCAAGGATTACGACGACAAGCGGCCGCGCGATCGCTACGTAGCTGAATCCGCGCGCCTGCTCGGCGTGCTCGACCGCCGCCTCGCCGACCGCGCGTGGATCGCCGGCAACGACTACGGCATCGCCGACATCGCCACCTTTCCGTGGGTGCGCAACCTGATCGGCTTCTACGGCGCCGGAGAGCTCGTAAATTTCGACAATTTCAGGAACGTGAAGCGTGCGCTCGAGGTCTTCGTGTCCCGGCCCGCGGTCCAGCGCGGCCTGCTCATTCCGGCCGCACCCGCCGCCGCCGCCGCGTCAACCTAGACGACGCAGCGCCTGGCGCCTTAGCCAGGCCCCTGAAAGTCGCCGGCCCGGTACGTCAGCACCAGCGTGTCGCGGTAGCCGTAGCCTTCCAGCGGCTGGATCGGCGTGCTCTCGTGGATGACTCGGGCGTCATCGAGCACCAGCGCCGTCCAGGGCTCGAGCATCGTGAAACGCATGCCGGCCGGACCGTCGGCTTCGAAGACGCGCGTCTCGCCGCCCTTGATGCCTTCACGGCCGATCAACACGACGACGACGAAGTCGACGCCGTCGCGATGCGCGCCTTCGGGCGTCGGCCGGCCGATGCCGTCGGTGGTGTCGATGCGGAACTGGTGCGCTTCGACGAACCACGGCCTGGCGCCGCGAAGCCGGGATGCCAGGTCTGCGAAGGCGATGAGCACGCGCTGCCAGGCCGATGCGTCCAGCACAGCGGCCTGCACCGGCTCGAACCAGCGCTCGAGACCGCCATGCAGTGCGTTGTATTCAAGCGGCTGCCAATGCGCGCGCTGCGGCACAACGCGAATCTCGCCTGCGTCGACGATGCAGCTGGCATGGCGACGGCGCCGGTAGTTGCCGCCGTCGCGCAGGTGCGCGTCGGGAGGCAGGTCGTCCCACGACGGTCGCAGCGCGTCGAGTTCGGCGAGCGACGTACCGCACAAGGCAATGAAGCCTGCCGGATCGAGCACGGCACGACCTGGCCCCGACAGTGCGTCGACGAGCTCCGCCGGCGGCGTGACCGGCGCCGTGAAGCTGACTGCGCTCATGTCGCAAAGCGCTGCCGTGCCAGCGCCGCACCCTGCGCGAGGGCCGCGAGCTTGGCCTCGGCCACCTCGCGACGCATCGGTGCCAGGCCGCAGTTCGTGCACGGAAACAGGCGCGACTTGTCGACGAAGCGCAGCGCCGTGCCGATCGTCTCGGCAACCTGCTCGGGCGTCTCGATCTCGTCGGAGGCGACGTCGATGACGCCGACCATGACGTCCTTGCCGTCGAGCAGGCGCATCAGGTCGGGCGGCACGTGCGAATGGAAGCACTCGAGAGAGACCTGGTCGATCGCGCTCTTCGCGAGTGCGGGGAAAACCTGTTCGTACTGGCGCCACTGGCCACCGAGCGTCGCCTTCCAGTCGGTGTTGGCCTTGATGCCGTAGCCGTAGCAGATGTGGACGGCGGTCGTGCACGCGAGATCGGCGGCGGCGCGCTCGAGCGCGGCCACGCCCCAGTCGGCAGCGTCGGCCATGTAGACGTTGAACGCGGGCTCATCGAACTGGACGACGTCGACGCCGTCGGCGGCAAGCGCCTTCGCTTCCTGGTTGAGCAGCTCTGCGAACGCGAAGGCGAGCGCGATGCGGCCGGCCTTGCCTTCGCCGTAGAAGCGATCGGCCACGGTGTCGACGATCGTCATCGGGCCGGGCAGCGTGAACTTGACCCTTTTCTGCGTGTGCGCACGGACCAGCCTGGCTTCACGCTCGTGGACGCGACCGGTCAGCCGCAACGGCCCGACGACCTGCGGCACCATCGCGTCGTAGCGGTTGTCGCGGATTCCCATCTTCACCTTGTGCTCGAAGTCGATGCCCTCGACACGGGCGAGGAAGCCGTGGACGAAGTGCTGACGCGACTGCTCGCCGTCGCCGACGATGTCGATGCCGGCGTCTTCCTGCACCTTGAGCCAGAGCAGCGTCGCGTCGTCCTTGGCCTGGTCGAGGTCGGTGCCGCTGGCGCGCCACTCGGGCCAGAGCTTGCCGGTCTCGGCGAGCCAGGAAGGCTTGGGCAGGCTGCCGGCGATGGCCGTGTCGAACATCGAAGATTCCTCGGGGTTGGGACACTGTGCGCGCTGTAGGCAGCGCCTCATCCACAGAGCCGGAAACAGCGACCGTGCCAGTGCGTCGGGGTCAGCGCATCGAAACACTTGACATGCTGCGCGGCGTCGCTCTGATCGGCATCTTCATTATGAACATGCCCGCTTCGCGCACCTGGTGCGCATGCAGCCGGTGCGCGGACCCGAGCGCGCTCAATTGTTGGCTGGAATATCGTTTCTCGTCACGTACGGCCGGGTCGCACCCTCAGACCGAACTCGGCCGCGATCAACGCGTAGGACGTGCGCCGAACCGCGGGGGCGTGTGCCCAGGTGTTGATGACGACCTCGGCGAGCTCGAACTCGTCGACGAGTGCACGGATTCGGCCCGCGACCGTTCTCGCCGAGCCGACGAAGGCCTTGGCACGCATCGACCTCAAGCCTTGTTCCTCGCTCGCAGAAAAGCCACGCACCGCGATCTCGTCGGGGGACTGCAGGGGCCCCAGCACACCGCGGCCGCGATCGATGCGCCAGCGATCGCGGGAGAGCGCGAGGTGCGCAGCCTGCTCGTCGCTGTCGGCGGCCAGCGCCCAGATGCAGAGGGTGGCCTCCGGTTTCGGATGGCGTTCGCTGGGCTGGTAAAGCCTGCGATAGAGGTCAAGCGCCTGCTCGGCGCCCTGGCCGTCGGTGAAGAAATAGGCAAAGGCATAAGGCAGCCCGAAGTGCGCAGCGAGCTGGGCGCCGTAGTCGGAGCTGCCGAGGATCCAGACCTCCGGCGCGTGCGGACCGAGCGGGTGGGCCGTGATGCCGGCGTGAGTGCCGTGCGCGGTCCAGGCCTGCAGGTCGCGGACCTGCTCCGGAAAGTGATCCGCCGCCGACATCGCGTTCGGGTTGAGCGCGCGTGCCGTGCGCATGTCGCCGCCCGGCGCACGGCCGACGCCGAGGTCGATGCGGCCCGGTGCCAGCGCTTCGAGAACGCGGAACTGCTCGGCAACCTTGAGCGCGCTGTAGTGCGGCAGCATGACGCCGGCGCTGCCGATTCGGATCGCGTGGGTTCGTGCCGCGATCGCCGCCATCACGATCTCGGGCGCGCTGCCGACGATCGTGGGCAGGCCGTGGTGCTCGCTGACCCAGAAGCGTGAATAGCCGAGGCGTTCGCAGTCTTCGGCGAGCGACACCGTGTCTCGGATCGCGGCGTCCTCGCTGCTGCCGGCGAGCGAGACGGACTGGTCGAGAACGGAGAGCCG
>JBDTCA010000161.1:0-5911 GCA_039923815.1 Caldimonas sp.
CAGCGGCGGCCGCGAAGAGCGCCGGCCTCGTCGTCGCCACCCAGGCGCGCATCGTCGGCACCGAGGGGCGCGCGCAGATTCGCGCCGTCCGCTGGGCCCGGGACGACGGCGTGATAGTGCGTACCGAATGCGACCTGCTCGCCACCGCTGGCGGCTGGACGCCTCGCGTGCATCTTCATTCGCAAGCCCGCGGCACGCTTCGCTACGCACCCGCCATCGCCGGCTTCGTGCCGAACGCAGCTCATGGCCACAACGCCAGCGTGGGGGCCTGCAACGGGCGCTTCGATCACGATGGCTGCGTCGCCGAAGGCGCCCGTGGCGGTGCCCGGGCGGCGACTGCGGCGCACGGGGACCCGCTCACCACGACATGCGCCGCGACGTCGCCAAACGACGACTCCCGCGCGGTCGCCGAGCCTCCCGTCGCCGTCGACCGGCCCGCCCCGGAAGGCAAGGCCTTTGTCGACTTCCAGAACGATGTGACGGTTGCCGACATCGTCATGGCCGCGCGCGAGGGCTACCGCTCGGTCGAGCACCTGAAGCGCTACACCACGCTCGGCATGGGCACGGATCAGGGCAAGCTCAGCAACATCAACGGCTTGACGCTGCTGGCGCGGAGTACCGGGCAGGCGCCGGAGCAGGTCGGGACGACGACCTTCCGGCCGCCCTATGTTCCGGTCGAGCTCGCCACGATCGCCGGCCTGGCGCAGAACCATCCGGGCCATGCGGTGCGCCGCCTTGCGGTGCACGACTGGCACGCGGCGCACGGCGCCGTCTTCTCGCCGTCCGGGCTATGGCTGCGGCCGCAGTTCTACCGGCACGAGGGCGAAAGCGATCTCGCCGCCGTCAACCGCGAGGTGGTGGCGGTGCGCGAGGCCGTTGGCCTGATGGACGTGTCGCCGCTCGGCAAGATCGAGCTGCAGGGACCCGACGCTGCCGAATTGCTGAACCGGCTCTACGTGAACCGCTGGAACAAGCTGGCGGTCGGCCGGGCGAAGTTCGGCGTCATTCTTCGCGAGGACGGCATGGTGCTCGACGACAGCGTCGTGGCCCGGATCGGCGAGCACCGTTTCGTCATGAGCACGAGCACCGCGCACAGCACGACGGTGCCCGAGCACATCGCCTACTGCCTGGCCACGATGTGGCCGGACCTGCGCGTCCACATGACGCCGGTGAGCGAGCAGTGGGCGGCGTTCGCCCTGGCCGGGCAGCGCGCTCGCGCGGTGCTGTCGCAGCTGGTGCCTGACTTCGACGTGTCGGCGGCGGCGTTCCCGCACATGTCGGCGCGCGCCGGCTCGCTCGCCGGCATCGACGCGCGCGTGGTCCGGATGAGCTTCAGCGGCGAGCCGTGCTACGAGATCAGCGTGCCCGCCGCCCAGGCCGTGCGCGCGTGGACGGCGCTGGTCGATGCCGGCCGGGCCCACGGCCTCGTGATCTACGGCACCGAGGCGATGGGCGTGATGAGGATCGAGAAGGGCCACTTCGTCGTCGGCCGTGAAGCTGCGGGCACGACCACGCTCGATGACCTCGGCTTCGGCCGCATGCTGGACCGCAGCAAGGACTGCATCGGCATGCGCTCGCTGTCGCTGCCGGCGCTGGTCGAGGCCGGGCGCCACCAGCTCGTCGGCGTCGAGGTCACCGAGGCGGGGGCGAAGATCCCGCCCGGCTCGCACATCGTTGCCGACGGCAGCGCCAGATTGCAGTCGTCGCTCGGCACCGTGACCTCGCAGTGCCACAGCCCGACGTTGGGGCGTTCGATCGGCCTGGCGATGGTGCAGAGCGGCCGCGAACGCATTGGCGAGACGCTGCATGCCGTCTCCCCGGTGACGAACGCGTCGGCGCGCGTTCGTCTCGTCGCTCCGTGCTTCGTCGACCCGGATGGAATCCGGCTCAATGGCTGAGACCGTGGCAGCTGCAGGCGCGCCGCTGACGCGCACCGAGCAGCCCTGGCATCCGCGCTGGCTTGTGCGGGTCTACGCAAGCGCCGAACCGATTCCCCCGCCTTGGCATGCGCTGGTCGGCGCTGCGGCCGCCACGACGCAGTTGCCGAGCGTAGCGGTCGAGGCGCGCGTGGCAAGCCGCGCGGCCGATCGCGGCGCACTCGGCGTCGCGCTCGCCCTCGGCCCGGACGTGTGGCTGCTGCTGCCGGCAGCGACGACGAGCGTGCCGGCCCGGCCCGCCGGTAGCGACGAAGCCGCCGTCATCGATGTTGCAAGCGCGCGCATCGTGGTGCGGGTTGCCGGCTCACATGCGCTCGACCTGCTCATGACCGGCTGCGGTGTCGATCTCCATCCGCTGCGGTTCGGCGTCGACGATTTCGCGCAGACGCGCCTCGGCCCCTTCGCGGTGCTGATTCACCGCGTCGCCGAGACCGCTTACGACGTTCACGTCGACCGCAGCCTGCTCGAATCCTTCAACGCCTGGTTCGATGCCAGCGCAAAGAGCCTGGACATCACGATGGAACGCGCATGAAGCTGGTGACTTATCTCGACCCGCAGGGCGCGCAGCGGGTCGGTGCGCTGACCAACGATGTCCTCCAGGTTGTCGACCTCGCTGCTGCCGCGCACGCCATCGGCCGGCCGGCACAAACCTTCGACACCATGCTCGCGCTCATCGAGGCCGGCCCGGCCGGGCTCGAGCTGGCGCGTGAAGCTCTCGCGCACGGCGAGTCGGCGGGCGGGGCAAGCCTGCGGGTGCCGCTCGCAGGCTTGCGGCTGCAAGCCCCCGTTCCGAGGCCGACGTCGATGCGCGACTTTCTCAGCTTCGAACGGCACGTGCAGGGCTGCCGGACGACGCGGTTTCGTCATCGCACCCGCGGCCAGGCGGACGCGGAGCAGCAGTTCGAGGCGTTCGTCGCAGCCGGCGGGCTCAAGCTCGCCCCCGTCTGGTACGAGCAGCCGATCTACTACAAGGGCAATCGGATGTCGGTCGTCGGTCACGAGCACGACGTGCAGTGGCCGCACTACTCGAAGCAGCTCGACTTCGAACTCGAATTCGGCATCTTCATCGGCAAGGCGGCGAAGAACGTCTCGCGCGAAGACGCCGGCGCCCACATCTTCGGCTACAGCATCTTCAACGACATCACTGCGCGCGATGCGCAGACACGCGAGTCGGAGGGCCAGCTCGGGCCGGCCAAGGGCAAGGATTTCGATACCGGCAACGTCATCGGCCCCTGGCTGGTGACGGCCGACGAGATCGCCGATCCCTATGCGCTCACGATGGTGGCCCGGGTGAACGGCGAGGAATGGTCGCGCGGCACCTCGCGCGAGATGGGGCACCGTTTTGAAGACATGATCGCCCACGTGTCCATGGACGAGACCCTCCACCCCGGCGAGTTCTTTGGCTCAGGCACGGTACCGGGCGGCTGCGGGCTCGAGCTCGATCGCTGGCTTCAGGCGGGCGACGTGATCGAGCTCGACGTCTCGGGCCTGGGCACGCTTCGCAACCGTGTCGTCCGGGATCGCTAGCTCGGGCCCGTCAAGCAGGCGGGATCGAATCCCGGTCCCGTGTTCGTTCTCGAGCCACAGCGCAGCGCGGACCGTGCTCGCCCATTTCCGGGCCCGCGCCGCCGCCCGCTGGCTCCGCCCGGTCCCCGCGACACGCCGTTCGATCGGCGTGAGCATCGCGCGGTCACGTCGCGTCGACAATGCCGCGCTATCGCCCCCCAAGTTGACGCCTTCCACGAGACGTGCTCCCCGTGCAATCTTCCGAACAGCCCATCCTTCGCGACATCGTCCTGATCGGCGGTGGCCACAGCCACGTCGGCGTGCTGCGCCGCTTTGCGATGAAGCCGCTGGCCGGCGTCAGGCTGAACCTGATCAGCAGCGACAGCCACACACCCTATTCCGGCATGCTGCCGGGCTACATCGCCGGCCACTACGACTTCGACGCGGTCCATATCGACCTCGACCGGTTGTGCGTCTTCGCCGGTGCCCGCATGCTCCGCACCGAAGCCATCGGCATCGACCGCAGCGCGCGGCGCGTGCTGTGCCGCGACCGCCCACCGATCGCCTACGACCTGCTGTCGATCAACATCGGCTCGACGCCGCAGATGGCGCAGGTGCCGGGCGCTGACGAATTCGCGGTGCCGGTCAAGCCGATCCGTCAGTTCGACGAGCGCTGGCTGGCACTGCTGGAGCGGGTGCGCCGTCATGCCGGGCGCAGGACGATCGCGGTGGTCGGCGGCGGTGCCGGCGGCGTCGAACTGACCCTGGCGATGCAGTACCGGCTGCGCAACGAACTCGAGGCGCTGGGCCGCGATCCGGACGAGCTTGCCTTTCACCTGTTCACTGCCGGCGACGAGATACTGCCCACTCACAACGCCGGCGTGCGCCGCCGCTTCGAGCGGGTGCTGAAGGAACGCGGCGTGGTCGTGCACCGCAACGCCGAGGTTCGCGAGGTGTCGGCGGGTGGCCTGACCAGCGCCGACGGCCAGGCCTGGGCCGCCGACGAAGTGGTGTGGGTGACCCAGGCCGGCGGCGCCCCGTGGCTGCGCGGCACCGGCCTGGCGCTCGACGGCGGCGGTTTCATCGAGGTCAACGAGCACCTGCAGTCGGTAACCGACCCGCTGATCTTCGCCGCCGGCGACATCGCCGCCATCGTCGACCGGCCTCTGGAGAAGGCCGGCGTGTTCGCGGTGCGGATGGCCCGGCCCCTCGCCGAAAACCTGCGCCGCAGCGTGCTCGGAGAGCCGTTGGGCACCTACCGGCCGCAGCGCTCGTGGCTGGCGCTGATCAGCACCGGTGACCGGCATGCGGTGGGTTCGCGCGGCGCCATCGGCTTCGAAGGCGATTGGGTGTGGCGCTGGAAGGACTGGATCGACCGGCGCTTCATGCGGCGCTTCAGCGACTTCCCCCCGATGGACGCCGACCACGCGCCGAAGCCGGCCGGCACGTCGCAACTGCGGCTGACCGAGGAAGAGTCGTTGCAGGCGATCTCGGCGATCGCCATGCGCTGCGGCGGCTGCGGCGCGAAGGTCGGGGCGTCGGTGCTGGCGCGCGCGCTCGGTGCACTGGTGCCGGTGGCGCGCGACGACGTGCTGATCGGCCTGCACGCGCCCGACGACGCCGCCGTGCTGCGCGTGCCGCCAGGCAAGGCGCTGGTGCACACCGTCGACTTCTTTCGCGCGTTCATCGACGACCCGTACGTGTTCGGCCGCATCGCCGCCAACCATGCGCTGGGCGACGTCTTCGCGATGGGCGGCGAGGCCCAGTCGGCCACCGCCATCGCCACCGTGCCGCCGGGGCTCGAAGCCAAGGTCGAGGACCTGCTGCTGCAGATGATGACCGGCGCGGTGGAAATGCTGAACGACGCGAACTGCGCGCTGGTCGGCGGCCACACCGGCGAAGGCCGCGAGCTGGCCCTGGGCTTCGCCGTCAACGGACTGATCGACGAAGACATAAGCGGCGTGATGCGCAAGGGCGGCATGCGAAGCGGCGACCTGCTGCTGCTGACCAAGCCGATCGGCACCGGCACGCTGTTCGCGGCGCGCAACCTGCTCCAGGCCAAGGGCCGCTGGATCGACGCGGCGCTGCAGTCGATGATGGTGTCGAACCGCGTCGGCGCCCAGATTCTCATTCGCCACCGGGCCACCGCCTGCACCGACCTGACCGGTTTCGGGCTGCTCGGACATCTGGTTGAGATGACGCGGCCGTCGGGCGTCGATGCCGAGTTGAGCTTGTCGGCGCTGCCGCTGCTCGACGGCGCGGTGGAGTGCGTTCAGGCGGGCATCGTCAGCTCGCTGCAGCCGGCCAACGTGCGACTGCGCCGCGCGCTGCGCAACCAGGGCGACTTCGTGGCGCACGCGCGCTACCCGTTGCTGTTCGACCCGCAGACCGCCGGCGGCCTGCTGGCCAGCGTGCCGGCCGACGCCGTCGAGTCCTGTGTCGCCGAACTGCGCGCCGCGGGCTACCCG
>JBDTCA010000162.1:0-9169 GCA_039923815.1 Caldimonas sp.
GTGATCGTCGTCAGCACCCTGCTCAACGCCGGCTACTTCCTGCCGATCGTCTACCGGGCCTTCTTCGTCGCGCCGCGCGACGGCGGCGCCACCGGCCACGGCGAGGCGCCGGCCGCGATGGTGATCGCACTCGTGGTGACCGCGGCCGTCACGGTGCTCCTCTTTTTCCTGCCAGGGTGGCCGCTCGCGCTCGCGCAACAGCTGGTTCCGGGAAGCCGCTGAATGGCCGAGAAGGAAACTCCGAGCTGGCTCGACAAGCCGCGCAACGTGAAGCGGCTCTGGCGCGGCTTCCTTGTGGTGCTGGCGCTGACGGTGCTGGCCGAGCTCGTCATCGAACTGCACCCGGTCTTCGCGATCGAGTCTCTGTTCGCGTTCAATGCCTGGTTCGGCTTTCTCGCCTGTGCGCTGATGATCCTGGTTGCTCGCGCTCTCGGCCTGCTGCTCAAGCGTCGCGACGACTACTACGCCGAGCCCGAAGCCGACGATGGCGCCGATCGCGATGCTTGAGTCGCCCATCCATCCCGGCCTCGTCCTGATCGTCGGCGCGTTGTTGCTGACCGGCCTGCGCGGGCGCGTTCGCAGCGTCGTCCAGGTCGGCCTGCCGTTGCTCGCGCTCGCCCTCGTCTGGCAAGTACCCGACGGCGCCTGGCAGCTGCACTTCCTCGATCACCTGCTGACGCCGTTGCGCGGCGACCGACTGGCCCGCCTCTTCGCGACCATCTTCGCGCTGATGGCGGCCGGCGGCGGCCTCTACGCGCTCGGCCAGCGAAGTCGGCTCGAGGTGCCGGCCGCCTTCGTCTACGCGGGCGCGGCGATGGGTGTCGCGCTTGCAGGCGACCTCTTCACGATGTTCGCGTTCTGGGAAGGCATGGCGGTTGCTTCCACGATGGTGCTCTGGAGCCGCGCCACGCCGGCTGCCGAACGTGCGGCCATGCGCTACGCCATGGTCCACCTGCTGGGCGGTGCCGTGCTGTTCGCCGGCATCGCCGGCCACGTCGCGCAGACCGGCAGCGTCGAGTTCGTGCGGATGGCGGCCGATTCGCCGGCGCACTGGATGATCCTGGCCGGCTTCCTTGTCAACGCCGCGGCGCCGCCGCTGTCGGCCTGGTTGCCCGATGCCTATCCCGAAGCCTCCTGGAGCGGCACCGTCTTCCTTTCGGCCTTTACCACCAAGGCGGCGGTCTACGCGCTGATCCGCGGCTTTCCCGGCACCGAGCTGCTGATCTGGGTGGGCGTGTTCATGGCCATGTACGGCATCGTCTACGCGCTTCTCGAGAACGACATGAGGCGCATCCTGGCCTACTCGATCGTCAACCAGGTCGGCTTCATGCTCGTCGGCATCGGCATCGGCAGCGAGATGGCGCTCAATGGCGCCGCGGCTCATGCCTTCGCACACATCATCTACAAGGGGCTGCTGCTGATGGCGGCCGGCTCCGTGCTCTACGCGACGGGCCGCAGCAAGTGCTCCGAGCTCGGCGGCCTCTTCCACAGCATGCCGCTGACGACGATCTGCGGCTCGATCGGCGCTCTCGCCATCTCTGCCTTTCCGCTCACCTCGGGCTTCATCTCGAAGTCGATGATCTCGCAGGCCGCCACCGATGCCCATCTGCTCGTGGTCTGGCTGCTCTTGACGGCGGCGTCAGCGGGCGTGTTCCTGCATGCAGGCATCAAGTTCCCGTGGTTCGTGTTCTTCCAGAAAGACTCGGGGCTGCGCCCGCCCGACCCGCCGGCCAGCATGCGCTGGGCGATGGTGGCCTTCTCGGCGTTGTGCATCGGCCTCGGCGTCTGGCCCGAGCCGCTGTATCGGATCCTGCCCTTCGCCGTGCACTACACGCCGTATTCGGCGCCGCACGTGCTGACGCAGCTGCAGCTGCTGCTCTTCTCCGGCCTCGCCTTCTTCGTGATGCTGCCGCTGCTGAAGCGCACGCCGACGATCACGCTCGACAGCGACTGGATCTATCGGCGCCTGCTGTCCGGGGTCGTGAGCTGGCTGGGTCGTGCCGTCACCGCCGTGCAGACCCGCTCCAGTGACCTCGCGAGCCGCTGGAGCCGCGGGGTCAGCGGGGCGCTCACGCGCCGTCTCGATCCTTCGGGGCCGGTGCCCGGAATGCCGGCCACCCGCAGCATGGGACTCTGGGTCCTCGTGCTGCTGTTGGGCTACATGCTTGCCTACTACCTCTGACGGC
The DNA here is from genome assembly GCA_039923815.1 of Caldimonas sp. Lineage (GTDB taxonomy): Bacteria > Pseudomonadota > Gammaproteobacteria > Burkholderiales > Burkholderiaceae_C > Schlegelella_A. The sequence continues at coordinate 2,187 of JBDTCA010000162.1, forward strand.
CGGGCCATGCGCGCCCCGCAGCAGACTTCGCGGCAGAGACGGAGAGGCACTTCAGACCGCAGTGTTGGTAGGCGCGAATGGACTCGAACCATCGACCCCCACCATGTCAAGGTGGTGCTCTAACCAGCTGAGCTACGCGCCTGCGAAGGGCCGAACTATATCAGCGCTCAGAGCGTTTCTGCTTTGCGGTTAGGCTCCGACGCATGAACCACGCCGGCCTGTTTTTCGCGTTCGTGATCTCGACGTTCACCAGCGCCGTATCGGCGGAGCCGATCGGCGACGTCGATACCGTCTTCAAGCTCATCGGCCCCGACCACAAGATCGTGGTGGATGCGTACGACGATCCCAAGGTCGGTGGTGTGACCTGTTATGTCTCGCGGGCCAAGACCGGTGGGGTCAAGGGTGCGCTCGGTCTGGCGGAGGACAAGGCCGATGCATCGATCGCCTGTCGCCAGGTCGGCCCGATCACGTTCAACGGCAAGGCGCTCGAGATTCAGGAAGAAATGTTCAGCGAGCGGATATCGCTGGTGTTCAAGCGGCTGCGGGTCGTGCGCATGGTCGACCGCAAGCGCAACACCCTGGTCTACCTCAGTTATTCCGATCGCGTCATCGAAGGGTCGCCGAAGAACAGCGTGACGGCGGTGGCCGTCGACCGCGCGACGCCGATCCCGGTGCGCTGACGGTCAAGGCTGCGAGCAGACCACGGTCATGAGGTTCGGAGCCCAACGGTTCGATCCCCGCCGCAACCTGGCCGGCTTCGTCCTCGTCGTGCTCTTGCACGTGGCGCTCGTCTGGGCGCTCCTCAATGGCCTGGCGCGCAAGATCATCGATGTCGTCAGGCCACCGATCGAGACCAAGGTGATCGAGGAGCCGAAGAAGCCACCACCGCCGCTGCAGGTGGTCGCGCTACCGCCGCCGACTCAGTTCGAGCCGCCACCGCCGCCGTTCATCCCACCACCGGAGATTCGCATCAAGCCGCCACCGCCGGTGCCACGGATCGTGGTCGTCCAGCCCAAGCCTGCGCCAGCGCCGGTCGTGATCGCACCGGCTCCCGCTCCGGTACCCGCCCCACCTGCGCCGCCGGCGCCGAAACCCTCGCCGGCTCCACCGGCACCCCCGCCACCGGCACCCCCACCGCCCGCGCCCGCACCTCCCAAGACCGTCACGGCGGGCGTCGCTTGCCCGAACTATGCGACGGTGGTCGGGCAGACGGTCTACCCGGTGCAGGCCCGTCGGGACGGCCTGGAGGCAGGCAGCGCGCTGATCCAGTTCACCTTGAAGGCAAACGGCCAGGTCACGGACATCAGGACGCTGCGAGCAACGCATCCGGTCTTCGCCCGGGCCAGTCGGCGCGTCGTCGCCAAGCTGCAGTGCAACGGACAGGGCCACGATGTCCTCGTCCAGGTCCCGTTCGGATACAGGCTCCAGTAGCGCTCGCGACAGGGTTCACTTGCGACGTGCCGTTCGGACTCCCGAGACACGGACGACTTCGGCCAGCGCGGCGGCAATGCGTGCCGCACCCGGCACCTCGACGGTGAAGGTCATGAAGGCGCTGATCCCGCCCGAGTCACGGACCGATTGCGACTTGACGCCGGTGACGTTCATCTTCTCCTTGGCAAACACCTCCGAGACGTCGCGCAGCAGCCCTGGCCGGTCGCTGGCCTCGACGTTGACGTCGACCGGATAGAGCGCCTGGCGGGCGCCGTCGGCTTCGCCCCATGCCACCGGAATCACGCGCTCTGGTGCCCGGTTGGCGAGCTCGCGCAGGTTGCTGCACCCGGCGCGGTGAACGGCGACGCCCTTGCCCCGGGTGACATAGCCGGCGATGGCGTCCGGCGGCGCCGGACGGCAACAGCGCGACAGCGTGGTGAGCAGCGATTCGACGCCCACCACCAGCACGCCGCCGTTGCCGGACGGCGTGCTGCGGGAGCGTCGCAAAACGATTTCTGCCTCGTCGGGCTTCTCGGGCGCAGGCCGCAGCAGGGTCTCGATGCTTCGCAGCGAAAGCTCGTCCTTGCCCACGACCTCGAAAAGCGCATCGGCGCTGCGAAAGCCGAGCTGCGACGCCAGGTCGACGTGCTTGAGCGAAGTGCGGCCCTCGCGCTGCAGCAGCCGCTCGACGGCTTCGCGACCTCGTCCGATCGTCGCCGCCTGCGCCAGCGCATTGAACCAGGCCCGCACCTTCGACCTGGATCGCGGGCTCTGCAGGAAGCCGAGTTCCGGATTCAGCCAGTCGAGCGAGGGGCCGCCGGTTTTCGCGGCGCTGACCTCGACCGTCTGCCCGCTCGCCAGTGGGGTGTGCAGCGGCACCATGACGCCGTCGACCTTGGCGCCGCGGCAGCGGTGGCCGAGGTCGGTGTGGACGGCGTAGGCGAAGTCGATCGGCGTCGCGCCCGCCGCGAGTTCGACGATCGCCGCGTCGGGCGTGAAGACGTAGATGCGGTCGTCGAACATCGCCCGGGCCGGATCGCCCTCGGGCACCGGCGACCGCGCAGCCGGCTCGCCTTCGGTGCCTTCCTCGGCCAGGTCGCGCTGCCACGCGAGCAGCTGCCTCAGCACCACCAGCCGGGCCTGCGCGACGCCGGCTTCGAACGCACCCGTGGCGGCGCCGCCACGGCCCGCTTCAGATTCCTTGTAGACCCAGTGTGCAGCGCCGCCGTACTCTGCCTGCGCGTCCATCTCGGCGGTGCGGATCTGGATCTCGACGGCGCGGTCGTCGACGTCGCGAACCACCGTGTGGAGCGAGCGGTAGCCGTTCGGCTTGGGGCGGGCGATGTAGTCGTCGAACTCGCCCGCGATGGCGGCAAAGCGCTCGTGGACGCGACCGAGCACGGCGTAGCAGGTGGCAACGTCGGCGACGATGACCCGCAACGCAGCGACGTCGAGCACCTTCGCGAAATCCAGCTGCTTGTTGCGCATCTTTTTCCAGATGCTGTACAGGTGCTTGGGCCGGCCCAGGACCTGCGCGGCCAGGCCATGACGGGCAAGATCGTCGCCGAGCGCGGCGCGCAAGGCTTCGACATGGCGCTCGCGATGGGCGCGGCTCTCGTCGAGCAGGCGCGCGATGCGTCGGTACTCGTCGCCGTCGAGAAAGCGAAACGAGAGGTCCTCGAGCTCCCACTTGATCTGCCAGATGCCGAGCCGGTTGGCGAGCGGCGCGAAGAGCTGCATTGCCTCCGCGGCGACCGCCTCCGGGCAGCGCTGCTTGCTGGCTGCGTAGAAACGCAAGGTCTGCAGCCGCGACGCCAGCCGCAGCAGGACGACGCGCAGGTCGCGCGAAAAGGCCAGCAGCATCTTGCGGACGCTCTCGAGCTGGCGCGCACGGTCGTCGGCACCGACGCGCGCCCCCTGCGCGGCGCGTTGCAGCTCGCCGAGCTTGCGGGCGTGCGAGACCAGCGTGGCCTGCGACGCGCCGAACAATGGCGTCAGCACGTCGTCGGGCTTGCCGAGCTGGTCGGCGGCGTGAACCAGGAACGCGGCCGCGCAAAGCACCGGTGCGGCGCCGATGCCGGCCAGGATGGCGGCGACGCCCTCGGCGTGAGCCAGCACGCCCTCGCCGCTCGGGAGTTCGCGGCCGGCGACGAGGGGTTCGGTGAAGGTGCGCGCCCGCGCGACTTCGTTGCCGGCAGCACCGCCGGTTTCCGCGCGCTCGACCTCGCTGGCGCCGCCGTCGAGAAGGCGAACGATCGGGGCCGCGCCGGCCACGCTCGCCGAGACGGTTTTCATGGCGCCAGCAGGAACTCCCGCACCACAGCGATCTGCCCGGCCTGCACGAGCGTCGGCGCATGGCCGACGCCGGCGAACTCGTGCAGCTGCGCCTTCGGCCCGCGTGCCGTCATGGCAGCGGCGGTCTCGCGCGAAAGCAGATCGGATTCGGCGCCGCGCAACAGCAAGGTCGGGCAGGTGATGGCGTCGTAGGCCGCCCACAGGGCGACCTGGCCGGCGGCCGCGGCCACCGGCGTGATGGCGCGCAGGCCCACGGCGATCGCCGGGTCGTAGTGCAGCCGAAAGACGTTTCCCTCGCGGCGCAGCATCGGCCGCGTCAACGCCAGCCACTGCTCGCGGCTGTGGGGGCCGAAGCCCTGCGAGATCGTCAACAGATAGTCGGCGGCGGCGTCCTCGCTCGGCCACGTCAGCGGCTGGCCGAGGTAACCGGCGATGCGCGCGATGCCGGTGGCGTCGATCGTGGGGCCGACGTCGTTCAGCACGAGCCGCGTGATCGGCGACGCCGGCAATGCTGCATAGCCCAGGCCGATGAGGCCGCCCATCGAGGTACCGACCCAATGCACGCTTGCGGCGTCGAGCCGGGCCACCAGCGTGACCATGTCGGCCACATAGGCTGGCACCTGGTAACCCGCCGGGCCGGCGAGCCGGTCCGACTCGCCGCGGCCGACGACATCGGGGCAGACGACGCGATAACGGTCGCTCATGGCGCGGGCGAGCGTGTCGAAGTCGCGGCCCTGTCGCGACAGGCCATGCACGCACACGAGCACGCGCTCATTCGCCGGGTCGCCCCACTCCCAGTACGCCATGCCGTGCAGGCCGCTGGCGCCGAGGCACTGCACGTGGCCCAGGCGAGGCTCGGAGGTCGTGGTCGTGCTCACTTGAGCTGCACCGTGCCGTTGACCGACGCCGTGACCGTTTCCTTGCCCGGCTCGACGGCCAGCGCCTCGCCCGGCGCCTTCATTGCCGAGGCCGTCATGCGCGCCATCTGCAACGGCTGCGGCCCGGCAGCGTCGGCACTGATGTTGACCTCCCTGATGACGTAGCCGGCAAAGCCGAACTGCTTCGCGTATTCGGCTGCCTTGGCACGGTACTTCGCGATCGCCTCGGCCGCGATGTCGGCCTCGACGCGCTGGCTCGCCTCGCGGGAGAGTCGATAGCCGACGCGCGCCACCGTCATGGTCGTGATGCGGCCGACGAGCTGGCCGATCGCCGCCATGTCGCGGCCCTCGACGATGACCTCGGCCGAGCCCTGCCAGCCATTCAGCGTCTGCCTGCCCGAGCCGGCGGAACCTGACGCGGCGTAGCGCGGAAAGAGCGAGAAGGCGCCTGTCTGCACGTCGACCTGGCCCGGCCGCGAGATCTTTTTCGCCTCGGCGAGCGCGGCGTCGAGTGCCTGCTTGAGCTGCGCCTGCACCGCGTTGGCATCGGCACCGTCGCGCGCCGTCGAGAAGGTGATCGAAAGCAGATCGCGAGTGACCTCGACGCTGGCACTGGCCGAGAGACCGACGACGCCCTGGACGACACCTTGGGCCGAAGCGATGACAGGCCATGCGACCAGGCAGATGGCGACGACCCGAAGGCGCTTGATCGATGACTTCATGATGGATTGCCGAAGATGGAAATTCGAGTTGTAACAGCTGGTCAGATGAGCCCGGAACGCGCTGCGAAGCCGCGCAGAATCGAGATTGTTACAAATGGGACAGCGATGAACACGACCGCCACTGCACGCCCCGACCGGATCGTCGTGGTCGACGATGATGCCCGGATTCGCGACCTCCTCAGGCGCTACCTGACGCAGGAAGGCTTCGAGGTTCTGCTCGCCGAAGACGGCAAGGCGCTGAACCGCCTGCTGACGCGCGAGACCGTTCACCTGATCGTGCTCGACCTCATGCTCCCGGGCGAAGACGGCCTCTCGATCTGCCGACGCCTGCGCGCTTCGAACGACGTGACGCCGATCATCATGCTGACGGCCAAGGTCGAAGATGTCGACCGCATCGTCGGCCTCGAGGTCGGCGCCGACGATTACCTTCCCAAGCCGTTCAACCCGCGTGAGCTGCTGGCCCGTATCCACGCCGTGCTGCGGCGTCGGCCATTGATGGAGGCACCCGGTGCACCGGCGCTCGACGCGCAGACCGTGACGTTCGGCCCCTTCGTGTTCGACCTCGCCCTGCGCCGCCTGGCCAAGGACGGTGAGCAGATCGCGCTCACCACCGGCGAGTTCTCGATGCTGAAGGCGCTGGTGCGCCATCCACGCCAGCCGCTCTCGCGCGACAAGCTGGCGCAGCTTGCGCGCGGCCGCGAGTTCGAGCCGTTCGACCGCAGCCTCGACGTCCAGATCTCGCGCCTTCGCAAGATGATCGAGCCGGATCCGGCGCAGCCGCGCTACATCCAGACGGTCTGGGGCGTCGGCTACGTCTTCGTACCCGACGGCGCGGCCTGAGCCGGCCGGCTCACTCCTTATCCACGTGGCGACCCGCACCGCGAAGCGCACCGCTTCGAAGCCGCTTTCGCAGAGCCTGAAGCCGGCGCCGAAGCCGCGGCTGGCGAAGAAGTTCGTTGCCCTCAGCCTGTTCTGGCGCACGTTCTTCCTGCTCGCGCTGCTGCTCGCCAGCGGCGTCTTCGCCTGGGTCCAGACTTTTCGCGCTCTCGAGTTCGAGCCGCGTTCGGTGCAGGCGGCGCAGCAGATCGCCAGCCTCGTCAACCTGACGCGTTCGGCGCTTCTCGCCACCGACGGCATCAACCGCATCGCCATCATCAAGAGCGTGTCGACGCTCGAGTCCGTCAAGCTCACGCCGCGCGAGCCGAGCGACAAGTGGGAGCCGTTCGAGATCGACCGCTTCCAGCGCGTCATCGAGCGTGAGCTGCGCGAGCAGCTCGGCCCCGACACGATCGTCGCCAGCTCCATGAACGGCACACCCGGCCTCTGGGTCGGCTTCACGATCGCCCGCGACTCCTACTGGCTCAAGGTCGACCCGACCCGCGTCGGCCCGATGTCGACGAGCACGATCCTGCTCTGGGTCTCGATCGCACTGCTCGCCACCGTGCTCGGCTCGGCCGGCATCGCCCGCCTCATCAACCGGCCGCTGAAAGACCTCTCGTTCGCCGCCAGCCGGATCCGTGAAGGCGAATACGACTCGCGACTCGACGAGACCACGCTCACCAGCGAGATCCGCCAGGTCAACATGGGTTTCAACCGCATGGCGCGCGAGCTGGCCAAGGTGGAAGAAGACCGCGCCGTGATGCTGGCCGGCATCTCG
>JBDTCA010000163.1:0-3916 GCA_039923815.1 Caldimonas sp.
AAGCTCCGTTGCAGATGGGCGATCGCCCCTCTGACCGCAGCGACCTGAGCGTCGTTGCATTCGGCAGGACTCGTCGACGCGCTGTCCGGATAGACCTCGGTGGTGGTCACGAAGCGCGCGGTGGTCATGCCGCCGCACAGACCCGAGGAACGCAGGGCAAGGTGGACCACGCCCTCCTGCTGCAACGTCGCACCGATGAGCCGGCCGTGCTCGTCGGGCTTCGCGATAGGGGTGACCGGTCGCACGGCTTCGATCAGCGCACGCTGGAAGCCGGGCTCGGAGCGCTCGCTGTCACCCACCAGATAGAAGCCGTCGGGAATGGCGTGCCGGACGAAAGCCACGCCGTCGCGCGCGGCCTTGGCGGGGCCGAATTCGCTGTTGTCGGTGTCGGTGGTTTCGTGGAGGTCTACATGCACGTCGACTCGTCCTCCCTGGGCGGCCACGAAGGCCATGGCGAGCGCCGCCTCGGCGGCTGGGCTGCCCGGCTTGAACTGCCGGTTCGGGTCGAGTGCGTGCGGGTTCCACCGGTTGATGGTCTCGTAGCCCCACGGGCTGATGCAGGGCAGCACGAGCAGATTGATCGTTTCGGTGGCGACATCGAAATCTTGCTCGAGCCACTGAAGCGCGCCCTGCACCCCGCTGGTCTCGTAGCCATGCACGCCGCCGGTGATCAACACCACCGGTTGGTCCGGGTGCCATTCGCGGCTGCGAACCGCGAGCAGCGGGTAGACGCCCAGCCCCAGCGGGGCGTAGTCGAGGGCACCGTACTGGAACAGTTCGGCCCGCGCGGGCAGGCGGGCCTCCAGTGGCGCGATCACTTCGCGGGCATAGCTGCGCCGCACATGCTGGCCTGCCAGCCACTCGCGCTTCTCGTCTGCGCCCCAGGGCGTGCCGGGGATGCCGATCGGATACGGCGCCTTCGATGGAGGAATGCTCATGCTCCGGACGTTAAGCTCTCGGCCCGGAACCACAACGACAAGCTCCATGCCCGCGATCAAGTCGCGCATCGATACGCGCTCTGAGGATTTCAGGACCAACGCCGCGTTCCTGCAGGCCCAGGTCAGCGACCTGCGCCAGAAGGCGGCGGAGATCGCGCTCGGCGGCGACGCCCGCTCACGCGAGCGCCACGTCGCGCGCGGCAAGTTGCTGCCACGCGAGCGTGTCGAGCGCCTCGTCGACCGGGGGTCGCCCTTCCTCGAGATCGGCCAGCTGGCCGCGCACGGCATGTACGACGGCGAGGCGCCGGGCGCCGGCATGATCGCCGGCATCGGCCGCGTCGAGGGCCAGGACTGCATGATCGTCGCCAACGACGCGACGGTGAAGGGTGGCACCTACTACCCGATGACGGTGAAGAAGCACCTGCGCGCGCAGGAGATCGCGATGCAGAACCGGCTGCCGTGCATCTACCTCGTCGACTCGGGCGGTGCCTTCCTGCCAAGACAGGACGAGGTCTTCCCCGACCGCGAGCACTTCGGCCGCATCTTCTTCAACCAGGCCACCATGAGCGCGCAGGGCATCGCCCAGATCGCGGTCGTGATGGGTTCGTGCACGGCCGGCGGCGCCTACGTGCCGGCGATGAGCGACGAGACCATCATCGTCAGGAACCAGGGCACGATCTTCCTCGGCGGGCCGCCGCTCGTGAAGGCGGCGATCGGCGAGATCGTCAGCGCCGAGGAACTCGGCGGCGGCGACGTCCACACGCGTCTTTCGGGCGTGGCCGACCACCTCGCCGACGACGACATGCACGCGCTGGCGATTGCCCGCCGCATCGTCGCCAGCCTCAACCGCACCAAGCCCGACACCGTGAAGCTCGAAGCGAGCGAAGAGCCGCTCTACGACCCGCGCGAGATCTACGGCCTGATCCCGAAAGACACCAAGAAGGGCTACGACGTGCGCGAGGTCATCGCCCGCATCGTCGACGGCTCGCGCCTCGACGAGTTCAAGGCGCGCTACGGCGCCACCCTCGTCACCGGCTTCGCGCGGCTCTACGGCATGCCGATCGGCATCGTCGCCAACAACGGCATCCTGTTCAGCGAGTCGGCGCAGAAGGCGGCCCATTTCATCGAGCTCTGCGCCGAGCGGCGGGTGCCCCTGGTCTTCCTGCAGAACATCACCGGCTTCATGGTCGGCAAGAAGGTGGAGCAGGCCGGCATCGCCCGTGACGGCGCCAAGATGGTCACTGCCGTGGCCACCGTGCAGGTGCCCAAGCTCACGGTGCTGATCGGCGGCTCGTTCGGCGCCGGCAACTACGGCATGTGCGGCCGCGCCTACTCGCCGCGGTTCCTGTGGATGTGGCCGAATGCGCGCATCAGCGTCATGGGCGGCGAGCAGGCGGCGGCGGTGCTCTCGACCGTCAAGCGCGACGGCATCGAGGCGCGCGGCGGCCAGTGGTCGGCCGACGAGGAGCGCGACTTCAAGGCGCCGCTGCTCGAGCAGTACGAGCATCAGGGCCACCCGTACTACGCCAGTGCGAGGTTGTGGGACGACGGCGTCATGGATCCGGCCGACACCCGGCGCGTCCTCGGCCTGTCGCTCGCCACCACGCTGAACGCGCCGATCCCGGCGACGAAGTTCGGCGTGTTCCGGATGTGACGCCGTGACGTCGGCCTTCACTCGGCGCTGCGCAGCGGCGGGCTGCGTCTTCTTCGCCGCCGCGCTGGCCGCTGGCTGCTCGCCCGACGGCGTCGAGCGTTCACGCGCTGCCGAACGCGAGGCCAACGGCGTCGGCCAGCCGGTGACGAGCCTGGGCGATTCGGGCGCCGAAGCCGAAGGCGCAATCCAGCTCGCCGCGCTCTTTCGCCGCTGCCGCGAGGCCGCGCGATCGCGGCTCGGCAAGGTGACGCGGTTCGACGATGGCGTCGAGCCGGAGCGCGCCGCCTACTACCTGATGCCCTCGGCGGGCGCCATCCCGATCGTCGCCATCGATCGGTCCGTGCCGTACTCGGCGCTGGCCGTGCCCGGGCCGGTGCGCGGTGTCGTCTTCGTCCGGGGCATGGTCGACCATCGCCCGGCGGGGTCCAGCGCCGACGACAACCGGGTCTACTTCTGTCGCGTCGAGGTCGACGGCATGACCTTCGACGTCCAGGCCGTCTCGATCGAAATCGTCCGCTAGCCGGGAGCCATTGCGTGTTCACCAAGATCCTGATCGCCAACCGCGGCGAGATCGCCTGCCGCGTCATCAAGACGGCGCGCAAGATGGGCATCGCCACCGTCGCCGTTTATTCCGACGCCGATGTCGACGCGCGCCACGTGCGCCTTGCCGACGTGGCCGTGCGCATCGGCCCGGCGCCGGCCCGCGAGTCCTATCTCGTCGGCGCCAGGATCATCGAGGCCGCCAAGACGACCGGGGCCGAGGCGGTGCATCCGGGCTACGGCTTTCTCTCCGAGAACGCCGCCTTCGCCGACGCCTGCGCCGAAGCCGGACTCGTCTTCATCGGGCCGCCGGCTTCGGCGATCCGCGCCATGGGCTCGAAGTCGGCCGCGAAAACGATGATGGGCGCGGCCGGCGTGCCGCTCACGCCCGGCTACCACGGCGACGACCAGGACCCGGCCCTGCTCGAGCGCGAGGCCACGGGCATCGGCTATCCGGTGCTGATCAAGGCCAGCGCCGGCGGGGGTGGCAAGGGCATGCGCCGAGTCGACGCCGCGGTCGAGGCTGCCAAGGCGGTCGGCTATGTCGGCGCGGGCACGGTGGAATTCATCGCCAACCAGGATGGCTCCTTCTACTTCATGGAGATGAACACGCGCCTGCAGGTCGAGCACCCGGTAACCGAAATGATCACCGGGACCGACCTGGTGGAGTGGCAGCTGCGCGTGGCATTTGGCGAGGCGCTGCCCAAGGGGCAGGGCGAGCTTTCCATCACCGGCCACGCCATCGAGGCGCGGATCTACGCCGAAGACCCCCTCCGCGGCTTCC
>JBDTCA010000164.1:0-6948 GCA_039923815.1 Caldimonas sp.
GGCTACGGCTTTCTCTCCGAGAACGCCGACTTCGCCGAACGCGTCGAGCGCAGCGGTTTCACCTTCATCGGTCCGTCACCGGAATCGATCCGGATCATGGGTGACAAGGTCTCGGCCAAGCAGGCGATGATCAAGTCGGGCGTGCCTTGCGTACCGGGCTCCGAGGGTGCGCTATCCGATGACCCGAAGGAGTCTATCCGTGCGGCGCGGGCGATCGGCTATCCGGTGATCATCAAGGCGGCAGGCGGCGGTGGCGGGCGCGGCATGCGCGTCGTCCATACCGAGGCGGCGCTGATTGCGGCGATCCTGACGACCCGTGCCGAGGCCGGCGCCGCGTTCGGCAACCCGGCGGTCTACATGGAGAAGTTTCTTCAGAACCCCCGCCACATCGAGATCCAGATCCTGGCCGACCAGCACAAGAACGCGGTCTGGCTCGGCGAGCGTGACTGTTCGATGCAGCGGCGCCACCAGAAGATCATCGAGGAGGCGCCGGCGCCGGGTATTTCGCGCCGCGTGATTGAACGCATCGGCGAACGTTGCATCGCGGCCTGCAAGAAGATCGGCTACCGCGGTGCCGGCACGTTCGAGTTCCTGTACGAGAACGGGGAGTTCTTCTTCATCGAGATGAACACCCGCGTGCAGGTCGAGCATCCCGTGACCGAGTGGGTTACCGGTATCGACATCGTGCAGATGCAGATCCGCATCGCCGCGGGCGAGAAGCTGCCGTTCACGCAGCGCGGCATCGTCTGTCGTGGTCACTCGATCGAATGCCGCATCAATGCCGAGGATCCCTACAAGTTCACGCCGTCACCTGGCCGGGTGACCATGTGGCATGCGCCGGGCGGCCCCGGGGTTCGGGTCGACTCGCACGCGTACACCAATTACGTGGTGCCGCCCAACTACGACTCCATGATCGGCAAGATCATCGTTCACGGGGACACCCGCAACCAGGCGCTGGCGCGCATGCGCACCGCGCTTTCGGAGACCGTGGTCGAGGGCATCCAGACCAACATTGCGCTGCATCGCGAGCTGATGGTCGACGCCAAGTTCGTCGAGGGTGGAACCAGCATCCACTACCTCGAAGGCTGGCTCGATCAGCACAAGCGCTGACGGCAGGCGGCAGATGCATTCGCTGGCGATCCGGGTCCCGGCGGCCGCCGTCGACGCGCTCTCCGACCTCCTCAGCGACGAGCTCGGCGCCCTCTCGGTGTCGGTCGAGGATGCCGACGCCGGCAGCGCCGACGAAGAGCCGGTATTCGACGAGCCCGGAACCGGCGCGACCGGCACCTGGCGGCGAGCCGCGGTCGACGCCCTTTTCGTCGACGCCGACGCCGCCGTCATGGCTGCGGCAGCCGTCGCGGCCGCAGACTTCGCCGCCGGCGCGACCATCGTCTCGATCACGAAGGTCGATGATGCCGACTGGGTCCGGCTGACTCAGGCGCAGTTTCAGGCAACCGCCATCACGCCCGGCTTCTGGATCGTGCCGACGTGGTGCGACTTGCCTGCCGGCGCCGAGCGCTGGCTGCGACTAGATCCCGGACGCGCCTTCGGCACCGGCACGCACCCGACGACGCGGATGTGCCTGCGCTGGATTGCCGACCAGGGGGACCTCGCCGCTTCGGGTCTGGGCCGCCGAGTCCTCGACTACGGCGCCGGCTCAGGTGTTCTCGCGATCGCCGCCGGGCTGTTCGGCGCTGGCGCGATCGACGCCGTCGATGTCGATGTCGATGCCGTCGACGCCGCGCGGGCCAACGCCGAGCTGAACCATGTCGCCCTGCGCTCGGGCGGGCCGGAGCTGGCATCGGGACGCTACTCGCTGGTCCTCGCGAACATCCTGGCCACGCCGCTCAAGGTGATGGCGCCGCTGCTCTGCTCGCTACTCGACGACGGCGGCACGCTGCTGCTTTCCGGCATCCTGGCGCGCCAGGCCGGGGAACTGCAAGCCGCCTACTCGCCATGGCTCGAGATCAAGGTCGATCAAAGTGACGACGGCTGGATCCTGATGACGGGGCGTCGTCCGGCCGCATCGTGAATGGCATGATCGCCGGATGAGCCTGGCCACGCGCTGCACGTCGTGCTCGACCGTCTTTCGTGTCGTCCAGGACCAGCTCAAGGTCTCCGAAGGTTGGGTTCGCTGCGGTCGCTGCGACGCGGTTTTCAACGCCCTCGAAGGCCTCTTCGATCTCGGTCGCGAATCGCCGCCGGACTGGGAGAAGACGCGCGTATCGCCGCAGGAGCTCGACGACGCCGAACTGCCACTGGCCGCAGCTCCTTTTCCGAGCGCTGCGGGCGCAGATGCACCTGCCTACGCCGACGCCGACGCCGACGCAATAGCCGACGATCTCCACGACGTTACAGGCACGCCTTCCACCCTCGACTCGCTCCTGGCCGACCCGGTCGACGCCCATCTGTTCGGACCTCGCAAGCGGGCCGACAGCGCCCCCAAGCCGGCGGGCCAGATCGGTGCCCGCGACCGCGTCGAGTTTTCCGACGCCCGCTTCGACTCCGACCTCTTTGCCGAGAACCCATCTTCGAGCGACGACGAGCACGTCGAATCGGCGAGCACCGATGTCGCCGGGCTCGAAACGACCACACGTCCCGAGTTCCTGCGCCGTGCCGATCGTCGTGCCCGTTGGCGCAGCTGGCCGGCGCGCAGCCTCCTGGCCGCAGGTTCGTGCGTCGCCACGCTGGTGCTGCTGCTGCAGTTCGGTCACCACTACCGCGACACGCTGGCGGCACAGTGGCCGGCGCTTCGGCCGGTGCTGGCGTCGTGGTGCGCCCAGGCGGGCTGCACCCTTCATGCACCACGACGGCTGGCCGACGTGCTCCTCGAAACGTCGGCGCTGACCATCACGCCCGCTCGCGATGCTTTCGTGCTTTCGGTCAACCTCCGCAACCGCGGCACCGTCGCGCTGGCGGCGCCGTCGATCGACCTGAACCTGACCGACAGCAACGGCCGCCTCGTCGCCAGGCGAGCCCTGTCACCGCGAGACTTCCGCGCCTCGGAGGTGCTGCAGGCGGGCGCCGAGGCGGCGCTGCAACTGACCTTGACGACGAGTCCCACCACGGTCGCGGGCTATACCGTCGAGATCTTCTATCCCTGATCTTCTGGAGTTCCCATGTCCGCCCTCGTCTGTGGCTCGCTCGCCTTCGACAGCATCGCCACCTTCCCCGGCCGCTTCGCCGAGCAGATCCTTCCCCATCAGCTCCACATCCTCAACGTCTCGTTTCTCGTGCCGACGCTGCGGCGCGAGTTCGGCGGCTGTGCCGGCAACATCGCCTACAACCTGACGCTGCTCGGTGGCGAGCCGGTGGTGGTGGCCACGGTGGGAAGCGACGGCGCCGAATACGTCGAGCGGCTGCGGTCGTGGGGAGCGCCGGTGGCCCACGTCCGCGTCGTGGAGGACAGCCTGACGGCGCTGGCCTTCATCGTCACCGACACCGACAACAACCAGATCACCGCCTTCCACCCGGGCGCCATGCAGTCGGCACACGAGACCCCGATCCCGGTCGGCGCCGACATCGGCATCGCCATCATCGCGCCCGATGGCCGTGATGCAATGCTCCGGCACGCCGATCAGCTCACCGAAGCCGGGATCCCGTTCGTGTTCGATCCGGGCCAAGGTCTGCCGATGTTCGACGGCAAGGAACTGCTCTCGTTCGTCGAGCGTGCCACCTGGATCGCGGTCAACGACTACGAAGCGCAGATGCTGTGCGAGCGAACCGGCAAGACGCTCGAATCGATCTCGCGCTCGCATCTGAAAGGCATCGTCGTCACGCTTGCCTCGAAGGGCTGCGAGCTGTGGCAGGACGGCGAGCGCAGCGCAGTGCCCGGCGTGCTGGCGAATGCGATCGTCGACCCGACCGGCTGCGGCGACGCATTCCGCAGCGCCATGCTGTTCGGCCTCGAGCGCGGCTGGACTCTGGCGCGATGTGCCGAGCTCGGCAACCGGCTGGGTGCACTCAAGATCGCCAGCCGCGGCGGCCAGAACCACGTGCTCGATGGCACGTTCGCCGACGTGGTGGCCCACGTCGACTGAAGTCGAATCAGGCCGTTCCGCGCCTGAAACGAAAAACCCGGCCGAAGCCGGGTCGAGAGAAAGATCAACCGAGGTCGATCAGGGCTTGCTGCCCGTCGGAAACGGCCAAGCCGCTTGCGGGCTCAGCGACGTCTTCGCCGGAACCGCAGGCGCAGCCGGTGCTGACGGCGCAGGCGCCGCCTTCTTGGCCGGTGCGGCCCTTCTGGCGGGCGCAGCCTTTTTCGCAGATGCCGGTTGGGCTACAGCCTTCTTCGCAGGCGCCTTCTTGGCCGACGCCTTTTTCGCAGGCGCTTTCTTCGCAGCCTTCTTCGCAGGTGCCTTCTTGGCAGCCTTCTTCGCGGCCTTCTTGGCAGGGGCCTTCTTGGCGGCCTTCTTAGCAGCCTTCTTGGCCGGCGACTTCTTCGCTGCCGTCTTCTTGGCCGGCGACTTCTTCGCTGCCGTCTTCTTGGCAGGAGCCTTCTTCGCTGCCGACTTCTTGGCTGGCGCCTTCTTGGTCGCCGCCTTCTTGGCCGGAGCCTTCTTCGCGCTCATCATCTTCTTCGCCGGCGCCTTCTTGGCGGCCTTTTTCGCAGTTGCCATTACGTTTCTCCTTGATCAAGTTGACATGGAACCACGCTGTCCCGATCGCTCGGCCCAGCGTGGCTATTCACCGTTCTAGACTGCCCAGGAGGGGCGCCCAGATACGATGAATCGGGGTTGCAAGACAAGAGATGCTTCTGGGTCACCGTCTTTGCCTTGCGAATCTTGATCCTGTCGGGGAGGTCTTCGGCCTCATTCCCACGACAAGGCGCCACCGCTCTGATAGTCGATGACCCGTGTCTCGAAAAAATTCCGTTCCTTCTTCAGATCGATCATCTCGCTCATCCACGGGAACGGGTTTTCCTCGTTCGGATACAGCGGATCGAGACCGATCTGGGTCGCGCGACGATTCGCGATGAACCGGAGATAGCCCTTGAACATGGATGCATTCATGCCGAGCACGCCGCGCGGCATGGTGTCTTCGGCGTATCGGTACTCGAGCTCGACGGCGCGCTCGAACAGGGCCGTGATCTCGGCCTTGAAATCCGACGTCCACAGTTGCGGGTTCTCGGCCTTGATCTGGTTGATCAGGTCGATCCCGAAGTTGCAATGCATCGATTCGTCGCGCAGGATGTACTGATACTGCTCTGCCGCACCGGTCATCTTGTTCTGCCGGCCGAGTGCCAGGATCTGCGTGAAGCCGACATAGAAGAACAGGCCTTCCATCAGACACGCGAACACGATCATCGACTTCAGCAGAATGCGGTCGTTTTCGGGTGTGCCGGTATGGAAGTGCGGATCCATCACCGCCTCGATGAACGGAATCAGGAACTCGTCCTTGTCGCGGATCGAGGCGACCTCGTTGTAGGCGTTGAAGATTTCGCTCTCGTCGAGACCGAGCGATTCCACGATGTATTGATAGGCGTGGGTATGGATCGCTTCCTCGAAGGCCTGGCGGAGCAGGAACTGACGGCACTCTGGCGCCGTGATGTGCCGATACGTGCCGAGGACGATGTTGTTGGCGGCCAGCGAGTCGGCCGTCACGAAGAAGCCCAGGTTGCGCTTGACGATGCGCCGCTCGTCTTCCGTGAGTCCGTTCGGGTCCTTCCATGTCGCGATGTCGCGCGACATGTTCACCTCCTGCGGCATCCAGTGGTTGGCGCAGCTGGCGAGGTACTTCTCCCACGCCCACTTGTACTTGAACGGAACGAGCTGGTTGACGTCGGTACGGCCGTTGATGATTCGCTTGTCGGCCGCATTGACGCGGCGGGCCTGCGGCGGAACCGCTGTCGCGGCATGCGGCTCGGATGGAAGCGGCAACGGCGGCGATGCGAGAACCGCGCGATGCGCGGTACTTGCGGCTTGAACGATCTCGGTGGTTTTGTTTTCTTCCCAAACCAACATTGCGACTGTTTCCTCTGCGGCCCGATTATCCGAGCGTTGATTGCGAAGCCAAAGAGATATCCATCAGTGCGCTTCGTTTTTGTTGCTATGTCGCATCGACGATGCGCCTCGATTGATCACGCGCGATCGAGCGCCGTGATCACTGACACGCTTCGCAATCAGGGTTGTCGAGCGCGCAGAACTTGACGTCGGAACCCGCCGTGTCGTCGGCTGCGACGCTCGTCATCGGCGACCTCGAAGAGCGTGCGCTCTCGCCCACCGCGTCGTTGCGCGAACCGTTCGACACGGCGTTGTGCTGACTCGACTTCACGGTCGACTTCTCCGCGTTGGTGGCACTGAAAGTGCGAAGGTAATACGTGGTCTTCAAGCCGCGCAACCAGGCCAGCTTGTAGGTCTCGTCGAGCTTCTTGCCCGACGCACCGGCCATGTAGATGTTGAGCGACTGCGCCTGGTCGATCCACTTCTGGCGCCGCGCTGCCGCTTCCACCAGCCACTTCGTCTCGATCTCGAAGGCGGTTGCATACAGCGACTTGACGTCTTCCGGAACGCGGTCGATTCGGGTCAGCGAGCCGTCGAAGTGCTTCAGGTCCATGACCATCACTTCGTCCCACAGTCCGGCCCGCTTCAGGTCGCGCACGAGGTACTCGTTGACGATGGTGAACTCGCCCGACAGGTTCGACTTGACGGACAGGTTGCCGAACGACGGCTCGATCGACGCGCTGACGCCGACGATGTTGGAGATGGTGGCCGTGGGAGCGATGGCGACGCAGTTCGAATTGCGCATGCCGTGCTCGGAGATGCGGGCGCGCAAGGCGCTCCAGTCGAGCGTCGAGCTGCGGTCGATGTCGACCAGCGAGGTCGACGAGCCGGTCAGGCCGCCGCGTTCTGCAGCGAGCATGTCAAGGGTGTCGAACGGCAGGATGCCGCGATCCCAGAGCGAGCCGCGATAGCTGGAATAGCGACCTCGCTCCTTGGCCAGCTCGGT
>JBDTCA010000165.1:0-7779 GCA_039923815.1 Caldimonas sp.
GGCTCCAGAGGCCGGCCCAGACGCCCGGGCTTTGGCGCTGCACGAGCCAGACGCGGTCTCGCCAGCGCAGCTCGAGCCATACGCTCTCGCGCCGACTTCGCTTCAGGCGCCGCGACTTCACCGGAAAAAGCCGCTGGCTGCCGGTCGCCGCCGCTCGGCACTGACTCCGCACCGGGCACAGCAGGCAGCGCGGCGTGCGCGACAGGCAGACGGTGGCGCCGAGGTCCATCAGGCCTTGCGTGTAGGCCTCGACGTCCCGCTCGGGCAACAAGTCCGTGGCGCAGTCCCAGAGCGCGCGTTCCGAACGGGCTTCGGCGAGATCGCCGTCGAACGCCAGCACGCGCGTCAGCACCCGCTTGACGTTGCCGTCGAGGATGGCGACGCGCTCGCCGAAGCAGAAGGCAGCGATCGCCGCAGCCGTGGAGCGGCCGATGCCCGGCAGCGCTTCGAGCTCGGCGGCACTGCGGGGGAATTCACCCCCGTGATCGGCGACGACGGCCTGGGCGCATCGGTGCAGGTTGCGGGCACGGCCGTAGTAGCCGAGTCCGCTCCAGAGCGCGAGGACGTCGTCGAGCCCGGCGTTGGCAAGCGCAGCCACGTCGGGGAAGCGCACCACGAAGCGCTCGTAGTAGCCGAGCACGGTTGCGACTTGTGTCTGTTGCAGCATCACCTCGGACAGCCACACGCGATACGGATCGCGTGTGTTCTGCCACGGCAGCGTGCTGCGCCCATGGCTCTTCTGCCAGGCCGCGACCTGGTCGGCGAACGACGAGGTGCTCAGGCCTGGCGCTGGATCGCCGCGGCCTCGACGGGCACGGCGTCGTCGAAGAGCGGCAGGTCGAGCGCGACCATCGAGGCGTCGGTCGCGAGCGGCGCCGCGAAGGCATGCTCGCGAAGCGCTTCGGCCAGCTCGCCGGTGCGGACCTGGAACTGTTGCAGGCGGCGATCCTGCATGTCGATCTCGGCCAGCCGTGATTCGAGCTCGCCAGCCGCCGTCTGGATCTTCTCGAGCGTCTCGCGCCGGCGTTTGAAGCCCTTGCGACGATCTCGCAGCTGCGCATCGACCTGCGCCGAAACCGCCTTGTTCCAGAGCTCGAGTTCGCTGCTGGCGTTTTCGAAGACGACTCGCAGCTTCGAGATCAGCATGCGCCTGAACTGCTCCATGAACTTCGGCTGCGCCAGCCGGAGCGCCAGCGTCAGGCCCAGGTACTGGACGTAGTTGCTCTCGATCAACTGCAGCTCGCCCGTGAAGCGATCGAAGTCGAGCGGCTTGCCGAGCGCCAGGCCGAAGCCGTATTCGGCGTTGAGGCGAGCGAAGGAGGCACCGAGCATCTCGCGGATCTCGCCCTGGCGGCGCTGCGCCGAGGCGAGCAGCGCGCGCAGCCGCCCGCAGAGCGCGATGAATGCCTTGCGGGCGCGCAGGTTGAGGATCGACGAGCCCATCGACGCCTGCATGTCGGCGACCTCGTCGCGCAGGCGGTCCGACGACAGGTCGACCAGCATGTCCTTCAGCATGCGAGCGTGCACCGAACGCATCGCCTGCAAGAGCGTCGTGCAGTCCTCGAACTCCGTGGTCTCGGCGTCGACGCGCTTGAGCATGACGCGAACCTTGGTGTTGTTCTTGCCGCGCAGGCCGCGCAACTCCAGGGTCTGCTCGGCGAGCTGTCGCCGCCCGTCGCCGATGTGGCGGCCGACGTAGCTCTCGATCTGCTGCGCACCCTCCTGCACGACCTGCTCGAGCACGTGCCGACGCTGCGGCAGCAACTGGGCGCCGAGCGCGGCCTCGAGCAACGGCAGGCGGCTCTCGTTCAGGCCGACGGCGTCGCCCGACACGCGTGCCGCCAGTGCCTGCCTTGCCGACAGCGGGAACACGCGCGCCATCGGCACGCCGAGCGTGCGCGCCGTCTCGCGCTGCTGCGTCGCGATCTGCTTGTCGACGTTCTCGATCGTGTCGAGCGGGTCGACGAGCGAGTCGATCTTGTTGAGCACGACGAAACGCGTTGGCGTGTGGGCACCCAGGTGGTCGCGCCAGATCGCCATGTCGGACTTGGTCACGCCGGTGTCGGCGCCGAGGATGAACACGGTGGCGTGCGCGGTCGGCAGCAGGCTGAGCGTGAGCTCGGGCTCGGCGCCGATCGCGTTCAGCCCCGGCGTGTCGAGCACGACCAGGCCCTGCTTGAGCAACGGGTGCGGGTAGTTGATGAGGGCATGGCGCCAGGCGGGCACCTCGACCTTGCCGGCGTCGTCGCGCGGTGGGTTGTCGTCGGGCGCGTCGTCGTCCCAGAAGCCGAGGTCGCGCGCCTGCTGCTCGGTGACCCATTCGGTGCGCGTCACTTCGAGCAGCGAATTCGCGAGCTGCTCGGCATCGTGGACGTCGAGCTCGAGGCGGCGCCAGGCACGCGGCTGCTTGCGCATCTCGCCGAGCGAAAGACCCTCGAGGCGAGTCTCGATGGGCAGCAACAGCAGCGACGCCGGCTCGTCGCCACGCCAGCCGAGCTCCACCGGGCACATCGTCGTGCGGCCCGGCGTCGCCGGCAGGATGCGGCGACCGGTGTCGGCGAAGAAGATGGCGTTGATGAGCTCGGACTTGCCGCGGGAGAACTCGGCGACGAAGGCGACGACGAGCTTTTCGCTGCCGAGGCGCTCCTTCATGGCCGCGAGTTGCTCTGCGGCGGCGCCGTGCGCGAGATCGTGCTCGGCGAGGAACCTGGCAAGCGTGTCGAGGCGCTCGCCGAGGGCGGCTCGCCAGCCGCCGAGGGCGTCGAGACTGGAGGCGAATGAGGGCGTCATCTGTCGATCAGGGCCTTCGCCTCATCGTAGCTCAGGCACTGGCGCGTCGAGCCGCCGAAACACTTCGTCACCATCGCGGGTGCGGCCCTTTCACACAGGAGCGACGCCCATGCAGTCAGCGCCATTGCAGTCAGCGCCGTTGGCAGCTCGGGCAGAAGAACGTGGAGCGGGCGTTCTGGACGATTCGCCGGATGATGCCGGCGCACCGTGGACAGGGCTGGCCGGCGCGGCCGTAGACGCGGGCCTGCAGCTGGAACATTCCGGCGGCGCCGTGAGCGTCGCGAAAGTCGCGCAGCGTTGAACCACCGAGCTCAACGGCGCGAGCCAGAGTGCTGCGAACCGCGCCGGCGAGGCGATCGGCACGCGGCCGGCTGATGCGGTCGCTGCGGGTGCGCGGGTCGATGGCGGCCTCGAACAGCGCCTCGCACGCATAGATGTTGCCGGCGCCGACGACGATCTCGCCTCCGAGCAGCGCCGTCTTCACGGCGACGCGGCGCCGGCGCAAGGCCGCGTGGAGATAGGCGCCGTCGAAGCGGTCGTCGAAAGGTTCGAGGCCGAGGCTGCCGAGCAGCCTGGCGGCGCTGCCGCTGTCGAGCGATGGCGACCAGACGACGGCCCCGAACCGGCGCGGGTCGGTGAGTCGCAGGGTGCCACGCTCGGTGACGAGATCGAAGTGGTCGTGGGCACCGGGTTCGCCATGACCGTTACCGAAGGCGAGCGAGCCCGACATGCCGAGGTGCATCAGCAGGCCGCCGCGGTCGAGCGCGAGCCACAGGTACTTCCCGCGTCGCGTCACGGGGCCGACGGTCTGCCCGGCGAGCGCGCCGGGCTCGGCACCGAGTGGCCAGCGCAATGGCTTGCCGAGGCGCACCGAGGTCACGCGGGCACCCTGGATGCGGTCTGCGAAGCTCAGTCGCGTGACTTCGACCTCGGGCAGTTCAGGCATGTCGGTAGGGCGAGTGCCAGAGTCGATGCGGCAGCAGGAACGGAATTATCGCGAGCGGCAAAGGTCGCATCTGTTCGTGCAGTCTTTCGCGAGCGGCAAAGGCCGGTGGGCAGGCCAACGCACGACACTAGAATGTTTTTCGCCAGAGGAGTTCTCTCGATGCCGGTCCTTCGCGTTCCTTCCCGACCCGGCCGCGTCACGGCCCTGGTGCTTGCGCTCGGTGGCCTGCTTCTGCATCTCGGCGTCGGCGCTGCGGGCACTCCCGGGCCCGCCAGAGGCACGATCGACAAGGCGATCGCCAAGCCGCTGGCAGGCAAACCCCCGGTCGAAAACTCGAAACTCGATGCGCCGCTCTTCTTCGACCTGTTGATGGGCGAGCTCGAGCTGCGTGAAGGCGAGGCCGGCATGGCCTACCAGCGCCTGCTCGCCGCTGCGCGTCGCACGAGCGACGAGCAGCTGTTCAAGCGGGCCACCGACATCGCGCTGCAGGCGCGCGCCGGCGATCAGGCCCTTGCCGCGACGCTGGCCTGGCGCCAGGCCCTGCCCGAGTCGCAAGACGCGCTCCGCTACCAGATCCAGTTGCTGGTGGCGCTGAACCGAGTCGCCGAAGTCGACGAGCCTCTCGGCGACCTGCTGCGCATGTCGCCGCTTCCGGCGCTGCCGGCCATGATCGACGCCGTGCCCCGATTCCTGGCGCGTAGCACCGACCGCCAGAGTGTCGCCGTCGCCGTCGAAAAGGCTCTTTCGCCCTTCGCCGGCACAGCGGAAACGCGCACCTCGGCGCTGGTCGCCATCGGCCGCGCCTGGCTCGGCGCCGGCAATCCCACCCGGGCGCTTGACTTCGACCGCCGCGCCGCGGCCGGCGATCCCGGCGCCGAAGGCCCGGCGCTGCTCGCGCTCGACCTCATGCCGACAACGCCGGCCGCCGAGCCCATCGTCGTCGCTCAGCTCGCTGCCAAGCCCGGCAATGCCTCGGTGCGGTTGCTCTATGTGCGCTCGCTTGCCACCGCGCAGCGCCTCGACGAGGCTGCGGCCCAGCTGGCGACACTGACCCGGTCCGATCCCGGCCTGGCGCCTCCCTGGCTGACCCTCGGCGCCCTGCAGCTCGAACTCCGCCGCCCGAAAGAAGCGGTCGCGGCCTTGCAGAACTATGTGCGCCTCGTCGAGGCCGGCGCACCGGTCATCCTCGGGCCAGCGCCGACGCTGGCCGCGACAGTCGACAGCGACGATGACGACACGCCGTCGAGCTCGAGCGCTGCGCTGACGCAGGCCTGGTTGCTGCTGGCGCAAGCTGCCGAACAGCAGCAGGACTTCGCCGGGGCAGAGCGTTGGCTCGCCCGCATCGACAACCCGAAACGCATTCTCGAAGTCCAGGCTCGCCGGGCTTCGCTGCTCGCCCGCCAGGGCAAGCTCGCCGAGGCTCGCGAGCTGATCCGGCGCGTGCCGGAGCAAACCAGCGGCGATGCCCGCGCCAAGCTCGTCGCCGAGGCAGCGCTGCTGCGCGACCGCAAGCTGTTTTCCGAAGCCAGCAAGGTGCTCGCACAGGCCAACAAGGCCTTCCCGGACGATGTGGATCTGCTCTACGAGCAGGCGATGACCGACGAGAAGCTCGATCGCCTCGACGAGATGGAGCGCCTGCTGCGCCGCGTCATCGCGATCAAGCCCGACCACCCTCACGCCTACAACGCCCTCGGCTATTCGCTCGCCGAACGTCGCATTCGCTTGCCGGAGGCGCGCACGCTGATACAGAAAGCGCTCGAGCTGAGCCCCGGTGACCCGTCGATCACCGACAGCCTCGGCTGGGTCGAGTACCGGCTGGGCAACCGCGACGAGGCGATTCGCCTGCTTCGCGGCGCCTACCAGGCGCGCCCCGATCCCGAGATCGCCGCCCACCTCGGCGAGGTGCTGTGGAGCGCCGGCCAGCCCGAGGAAGCACGCCGCGTGTTCCGAGAGGGGCGCTCACGCGACGCGGCCAACGACGTCCTGCGGGAGACCTTGGCCCGGCTCCGCGTCGTCCTGTGACAGCTGCGCCGCCCGCGCGGCGCAGCCGCCTGCCGTCGCCACAGCGGCGACGTGCCGGCACCTTTCTGGCTGGGGCGACGGCGCTCTTGTTCGTTGGCTGCGCCAGCTTCGCGCCCTTGCCGACCACCGCCATCAACGACGTGCTGTCGGGGCGACTGGCCATCCGCATCGACGCCATCAGCAGCGAGCCGGCGCGCGCGTTTTCTGCCGCGTTCGACCTGCGCGGCGACTCCGGCGACGGCACGCTCGCCCTGTCGACACCGCTCGGCAGCACGCTGGCGCAGGCTCGCTGGCTTCCCGGCCAGGTGTCCCTCGTGACGCCGCGCGGTCGACGCGAGTTCACCGGGCTCGACGAGCTCACGCGCGAGGTGCTCGGCGAAAGCGTGCCGGTCGAGGCCTGGTTCGACTGGCTGCGCGGCAGGCCGTGGCCAGGAGCGCCCTCGCAGGGCGACACGCCTGCAGGGTTCGAGCAGCTCGGCTGGCACGTCGACCTCAGCCGTTTCGCCGCCGGCAACGTCGTCGCATCGCGCCTGCAGCCGGCACCGGCGGTCACAGTGCGGATCCAGCTCGAGGCGGCATAGCGCGTGGCCGTCACCGCGTTCTACGACGTGCCGGCGCCGGCCAAGCTCAACCTGCACCTGCACGTCCTCGGGCGACGCGCCGACGGCTATCACCTGCTCGACTCGCTGATGGTGCTGATCGACTGGGCCGACACCCTGCACTTCGAGCTGCGCACCGACGGCACGCTTGCGCGTCACGACACCGGTGCGGCGCTGCCGTCCGACGATCTCTGCCTGCGCGCTGCGCGCGCCTTGCAGCGTGCCTCCGGCACCACGCTCGGCGCCGACATCACGGTCGACAAACGGGTGCCATGGGGCGCCGGCCTCGGGGGCGGCAGTTCCGACGCGGCGTCCACGCTGCTGGCGCTGAACCGGCTCTGGGCGCTCGGCTGGCCGCTGGCTCGTCTGCTGCCGATCGGCCTGGCGCTCGGCGCCGACGTGCCTTTTTTCCTGGCCGGCAGCAACGCCCGCGCCACCGGCATCGGCGAGCAGCTCACGCCGGTGGCGCATGCGAAGCGCTGGTACGCGGTCGTCAAGCCGGCGACGAACCTCGAGACACGGGCTGTCTTCACCCGGCCGGAGGTCGCCGCGGCTATCGAGGCTGCTAGAATCGCGGGCTTTTCCAAGAGCGTCGAGCGCAACGATCTGCAGGCGGCAGCCGAAGGTCTTTGCGCCGAAGTGAGTCTCGCGGCGACCCTGCTTTTCGACGTCTTCGGCAACAGCCGCATGACAGGGTCGGGCAGCGCGGTATTCGCGGATGCGGGTGAAGGTTCGTCGCCTTCGGCAGTGTTGCCGGGCGACTGGCCTTCAGGATGGACGGCGAGGCTGTGTCGCTCACTCGAGCGCCACCCGCTCGCCGGCTGGGCCGGATCGGAAGAGTAGAGGTTCGGGGTGTGCGGCGCGAGCCGCGCTCCTGTGTAGGGGAGTCGCCAAGTTGGTCAAGGCATCGGATTTTGATTCCGACATGCGAGGGTTCGAGTCCTTCCTCCCCTGCCACATACGCCAGTGAAAAGAGCGAGTTCGCAACCATGCTGTTCAATACCGTCCTTTTCACCGGCAATGCGAATGCGGCGCTCGCGCAGGACATCGCCACGCACCTGAGCATCGGTCTCGGCAAGGCGAAAGTGGGGCGCTTCTCCGACGGCGAGGTCGATGTCGAAATCGAACAGAACGTGCGTGCGCGCGACATCTTCGTCGTCCAGCCGACCTGCTCTCCGACCAACGAGAACCTGATGGAGCTCTGCATCATGGTCGACGCGCTCAAGCGCGCCTCGGCCCGCCGGGTGACGGCCGTGATGCCCTACTTCGGCTATGCGCGGCAAGACCGCCGGCCGCGCTCCACACGCGTGCCGATCAGCGCCAAGGTCGTCGCGAACATGCTCGAGGCCGTCGGCGTCGAGCGCTTGCTGACGATGGACCTCCACGCCGACCAGATCCAGGGCTTCTTCAACATCCCGGTCG
>JBDTCA010000166.1:0-2695 GCA_039923815.1 Caldimonas sp.
GTTCGCTGTCACGCCCTCCTCGCTCATCGGCTCAGGCTCGAATACCGCGACGGGTCGCTGCGGCCGGACAGCACCGCCCACGCGCCGGAGACCGTGCCGAGGCCGTAGGCGACGTGGTACGTCGCGATCACGAGCGGCACGCGAAGCAGCGCCGGCGCATCGAGCTATGCCGAGGCGGCGACACCGGCCGTCAGCAGCGCGACGGCGGCGCCGTAGGCGACCACCAACGCGGCAAACGGCCACAGCATCGCGGCGGCGACGACGTGCCCAGCCGCCAGCGCAGCGGCGATGGCACCGACCGCGAGCACGGTGGCGAATCCGAGCGCGACGACGAACACCGCCGGCACGACGTGCCGAGGCGACGCCGGCTGGCCGAGCTTGCTCATCACGAAAGGCTTCCAGTAGCCGTATTGGCGGTACTGGCGAAACACCTGCGCCAGCCGCGCCCGCGGCCGGTAGGCGCTGCGGATGCGTGGCGACTGCCAGATGCGCCCGCCGCCGCGCACGATGCGCAGGTTGTGCTCGTCGTCCTGGTTGCGGACCAGTGACTCGTCGAAGCCGCCGAAGCGGTCGAACGTCGCGCGTGGCCAGGCGCCGAGATAGACCGTGTCGACCGGGCCGTCGTGATTCAGCCGGCGAGAAAGTGCGCCGCCGGCGACCCAGCGCGACTGGAACGCCGCGGCGATCGCCGCCTGCATCGCGCCGCCCGCGGGCGTGGCTTCTGCGCGCCATGGCCCGCCGACGTTGTCGGCGCCGGTGCGCGCCAATGTCGCCAGGCACTCGGCGACATAGTCGCTCGCATACGTGGTGTGGACGTCCATCCGCACGACGACGCTGCCGCGCGTCGCGGCCAACGCCGCGTTGAGCCCCGCCGACACGATGCGGCGCGGATTGGCGACGACGCGCACGCGCGGTTGTGCCGCGACAAGCGCGACGAGGGCTTCGGCGGTGCCGTCGTCGCTGCCGCCATCGGCGATCACGATCTCGAGTCGCCAGCCGTCCGGCAGCACCTGGGCCAGCGCGCTGGTGGCGAAAGCGCCGACGTGGTCGCGCTCGTTGCGGCACGGCACGACGATGCTGACGAGATGGTCCGAGTCGCGGTCCGTGCCGATCACCGTCGGCCCGGGCGTCGCGCCGGCGCTCGAGGTCATGGCCGAGATCCTCTGTGCGCGTCGGCCACGTCGCGGATCAACGTCGCCCACGACTCGACGTGCCGTTCCGGGCCGAACAGCTCGCGGCTTCGTGCGATCGCTGCGCGCCCCATCCGCGCGCGGCGCGGGGCATCGCCGAGCAGGCCGACGATGGCGGCGGCAAGCGCGCTGCAGTCTTCGGTGGCGACGAGCACGCCGGTATCGGCGCTGACGATGTCGCTCGGCCCCGTGGGGCAATCGAACGCCACCGCCGGCACGCCGAGCGCTTGCGCCTCCAGCAGCGCCAGCGGCATGCCTTCGTAGCGCGACGACAGCACGAACACGGCAGCGCCGCGGTACAGCGCCTCGACGGCGTCGGTGGGCGGCAGCCAGTCGACGCTCGAGTCGACTCCGAGCTGGCCGGCCAGGGCCCTGAGCTCTCGTCGAAGCGGGCCTTCACCGACGATGCGCAGGCGCGCGCCGGGATGGGTCGCGACGACATCGACCCAGGCGCGCAGCAGCAGGTCGAAGCCCTTCTGCGCCTGCAGGCGGCCGACGGCGAGCACGTGCGGTGCCGCCGGCAGCGCCGGCTCGTCGGCAACGAGCGTCGACGCGTTGGCGATGACGCGCGTGTTCGCATTGATCGCGGCGAATCGCGGCGCATCGGCAGCGGTCAGGCTGACGACAGCGGCCACCCGCGGATAGACGAGCGCCCGCAGCCGCTGCCAGAAGCGCGACCGCGCGCCGAAGTGGTTGTGGTCGCAGCAGATCGTGCGGCGCGCCATCGACGGCCGCAGCAGGAGCGCAGCGCAAGCGACGACGACGCCGTTGAGCACCACGACATCGGCTCGCTCGCCCTCGTCGAGCCGGCCGAGCGCGCGGCCGACCCGCCATTGCGTCTTCAGAAGCCGCCAGGCTCGGTGGTTTGCGCCAATGTCGCGCTCGCTGCCACGGTCTCCACCCGGAATCTTTCCGCCGCACAGCACGCGCACCGATGCGCTCACCGGGAACGCGGTCGGCGTGCCGGGCCGGTCGGCGCTGCCGACGGCGACCTCCATGCCGAGCGCGGCGAGGTCGCTGCCGAGGCGGCACACGAATCGCTCGACGCCGCCGGTCACCGCGAGGCTCTCGCAAAGGAGCAGCACGCGAACGCCGCGAGACCCGTGGGCAGCGCCTTGCACATCGTCACAGGCAGGCTCGGCCACGGCAGCACTCAGGCGCCGGCGTGGCCGCGGCGCCGAAGCAGATCGGCCACGACGACGCGCTCGTAATCGGGCCCCGGCAGCGCCGTCGCACTCGCGCGCAGCGCCTGCACCCTTGCCTTCGCCGCGCGCGCCGCATCGAGCAGGCCGAGCGAGGCCAGCAGGGCCGACAGCCCGCCACGACCTGCCGACGCGTCTCTCGCAGTGCCAGCCGCTGGCATCCCGCCTGGCGCAGGGCCGAGCCATTCGTGGTCGGCGTAGTCCGATTGCTGCGGCGCCGCCAGCGTGCCGGTCTCGCGCAGCTTCCTGGCGATCACCAGCATGTAGGTCTCGTGGCCGTTGCGCAGCGTGACGCGGCGCCTG
>JBDTCA010000167.1:0-2967 GCA_039923815.1 Caldimonas sp.
GAGATCTGGGCCCACACCCTGGTGCGCGACTATCTTGCAACCAACGCTGGTGCGGCCCGACTCGAGGAGCGCCGCCACTCGCTGGCGCCGTGGGTCAACGACAAGACCCGCATCGTGCCGCCCACGCGATATGTCGGCGACGACACACGTTTCACGATGGGCGGCCTCCATTTCCGCATCATCCACGTCGGCCCGGCGCACACGCCTGAGGACCTGATGATGTTGGTCGAGGAAGACGGGGTGCTTTACGCCGGCGACCTGGTGTTCGCCGGCCGCGTGCCGTTCGCAGCGGATGGCGATGTGGGTTCGTGGATCCGTGCGCTCGATCGCGTCGTGCAGCTGAAACCTCGCATCGTCGTCAGCGGCCATGGTCGTCACTCGACCGACGCGGTCCGCGACCTCACGCAGACGCGCGACTATCTGGAGTTCCTCTATCGACAGATGCACCAGGCGTTCGACGACGGCATCGATTTCGACGCCGCCTATGCCAGGGTCGACTGGTCAGGCTTCGACAAGCTGCCCGCGTTCGAGGCAGCGAATCGGCGCAATGCCTACCAGGCCTATCTCAACGTCGAACAAGACGCGCTGCGCGAGGCGAAACAGGGCAAGCCTTGAGAGCGCTCGCAGCGCCTACGATTTCACAACCCGAAGGAGATCCAGATGACACAGCAGACGCGCCGCAGCTTCGTTCAGGTGGTGGCCTGGGCAGCCGCAGGCATGGCGGGCACCCGTGCCGCATTGGCTGCGGATGCGGCGAAGGTCCTCGAGAGCGACCCGCAAGCTCAGGCACTCGGCTACCGGGACGACACCACCAAGGTCGACGCGGCCAAGTACCCGAAGCACACGCCAGCGCAGCATTGTGCGAATTGCCAGCTGTATCAAGGCAAGGCCACCGATGCTGCCGGTGCCTGCGCGTTGTTCGGCGGCAAGCAGGTCGCGGCCAAGGGCTGGTGCACCGCGTGGGTGAAGAAAGCCTGATCCGCGACACAGTCGACGGTTGATCAGGTCGCGGGTCGGCCGAGTGGGTCGCGCAGGTGCTCAGAGGCAGACCGGGCGCGTTGTCACCGCGGATGCCGGCGTCTCAGGTGCGCTGGCGCGCGGTGTACTGGATGCGGCTGCCAGCGAAGCGCGGCTCGAACTCGATCTGCCCGCACGTGCACGGCGAAGCCATGGCCACGCGAACCGGGATCGGATAGGCGTGAACCTTGCCGCAGCTGACACAACGCCAGGCCGTGCTGCGCACCCGATGGGCGGCGGCCTGGGCCGGCGAAATCATGAAGCGCGTGCCGCCGAGATTCGTGTGCAGATCGTTTCGGAGCGGGCTCGTGGTCAGTGCGGGAAAGCTCGCCCTTCTTCGCCTCGACTTGCCGACAGATCGCAAGCGAGCCAGCAGCGCGAAACCTCGGCGCGAAGCGGTGATCATGATCGCGGCGATTGTGCGCACAGGTCGGTCCCTCCGAACTTGCGGGACGATAGCGAGAGGGTGCGCTGTCGTGTGGCTGATTTCCAAGGTCATCCCGTGACCGGGGGGTGCTGCGACGGTGGGTCGCGCAGGTTGCCTGGAAGATCCATCGACTAAGGTAGGCGGCCTTCATTCGTCCCGGCGCGAGCCGCAACCGTCATGAACCACCCCACCGAGACGAAGACCGCGCCATCCGCCAAGCCGGTCGCACGCTTCCGGATGCGGGTGACGTCGGGCGAAGCCATCTCTGTCGGTCCCGGCAAGATCGCCTTGCTCGAGGCGATCCGCGAGACGCGGTCGATCACGGCGGCAGCGCGCTCGATCGACATGTCGTACCGGCGCGCATGGATCCTCGTCGATCAGCTCAACGCCGCGCTCCACGAGCCGGCGGTGCTTTCGCTCAAGGGCGGCGAACACGGCGGCGGCAGCGCACTCACCCCGGCGGGCGATGCCCTGGTCGAGGTCTATCGGCGCATCGAGTCGCGCGCCGCCGAGGCCTGCGCCGACGACATCAAGGCCTTGTTGAAGCTGGTGCGTTGACCTCGACACCGGTCGCACGGCCGGAATCGACCGCGACGATCTCGTCGGCGAAGGCAGCAACGTCGGCGGCGTCGTGCGTGATGAGAAGCAGCGGCAGCTTGAGTGATGCCTGCAGCTCGACGAGCTCGGCGCGCAAGCGGGCACGAAGCGCCGAATCGAGGGCGGCGAAAGGCTCGTCGAGCAGCAGCGCGCGCGGCTCGGCAACGAGGGCTCGGGCGAGCGCGATGCGTTGACGCTGGCCACCGGAAAGTTCGTCGGGGAAGCGGGCACCGAGCGTGACGAGCTCGAAGGTGGCGAGCCATCGGTCGACGGCGCCGCTGGCGATGTCGCGTCCCGGATTGCGCCAGCCCGTGCCCAGACCGAAGGCGACGTTCTGGCGCACGGTGAGGTGCGGGAACAGTGCGTATTCCTGGAACACGTAGCCCAGGCGGCGATCGCGAGCGGGCACGTCGACGCCGCGCTCCGAGTCGAACATCGTTTCGCCGCCGACCACGATGCGGCCGGCGTCGGGCGCGAGCAGGCCGGCCATCGCCTTCAGCGTCAGGCTCTTGCCGGCGCCGGATGGGCCGAAGAGCACGAGCCGCGTGGCATCGCTGGCGAAGGCGATGTCGAGCCGGAACGCTTGTGCACCGCGACCCATCCTGCGGGCGATGCGCACTTCCCATTTCATGGCGACGCCTCCCGCGACGGCGACTTCATGAGCGCCCCGGGATGCGCGCCGGCGCCAGTCTGCCGGCTGCCAGCAGCACGACGATGCAGGTCACCGAGGTCAGCAACACGAGGCCGTTGGCGAGCTCGTCCTGGCCGGCCTGAACGGCTTCGTAGACGGCGATGGACAGCGTCTGCGTCTTGCCCGGGATGCTGCCGGCCACCATCAGCGTCGCACCGAACTCGCCGAGGGCACGCGCGAAGGCGAGCAACCCGCCGGCGAGGATGCCGCGCCAGGCCAGCGGCAGGGTGACGCG
>JBDTCA010000168.1:0-2751 GCA_039923815.1 Caldimonas sp.
ACGTCGCCGACCACTGCACCGTGTGCCACAAGTGCCTGAGCCCGTGCCCGGTCGACATCGACTTCGGCGAGGTCTCGATGAACATGCGCAACCTGTTGCGCAAGATGGACAAGAAGCGCTTCCGGCCCGCCAGCAAGGCGGCGATGGTCTTCCTCAACGCAACCAGCCCCGAGGCGATCAAGCTGATGCGTGTGGGCATGGTCGATGTCGGCTTCAAGCTGCAGCGCACGGCGAACAACCTGCTGCGTGGCCCGGCCAACAAGCAGACTGCGGCGCCGAAGTCGACCCACGGCACGCCGCCGCTGAAAGAGCAGGTCATCCACTTCATCAACAAGAAGATGCCCGGTGGCCTTCCGAAGAAGACGGCCCGAGCGCTGCTCGACATCGAGGACAAGGACTACGTTCCCATCATTCGCAACCCCAAGACGACCAATGCGGAGACGGAAGCGGTGTTCTATTTCCCGGGCTGCGGTTCGGAGCGGTTGTTCTCTCAGGTCGGGCTGGCCACGCAGGCGATGCTCTGGCACGCCGGCGTGCAGACGGTGCTGCCGCCCGGCTATCTGTGCTGCGGCTACCCGCAGCGAGGCACGGGCGACTTCGACAAGGCCGACCAGATCATCACCGACAACCGGGTCCTGTTCCACCGCGTCGCCAACACCCTCAACTACCTCGACATCAAGACCGTGGTCGTGAGCTGCGGCACTTGCTACGACCAGCTCCAGGGCTACCAGTTCGAGGACATCTTCCCGGGCTGCCGGATCATCGACATCCACGAGTACCTGCTCGAGAAAGGCATCACGCTCGGCGGCGCCAGCGGTCCCGATGCGGCAGCCCCGGGCTATCTTTTCCACGACCCTTGCCACAGTCCGATGAAGCTGCGCGACCCGCTCACCACGGTGAAGGCGCTCGTCGGCGACAACGTGAAGAAGAGCGATCGCTGCTGCGGCGAGAGCGGCACCTTCGGCATCAACCGGCCCGACATCGCCACGCAGGTGCGCTTTCGCAAGGAAGAAGAGCTCCGCAAGGACGAGACCGCTCTTCGCGCGCTGGTCGCGACGACTTCGCCGGCGGCGTCGGAAGCGAATGCCGGCAACCTGAAGATCCTGACCTCGTGCCCGAGCTGCCTGCAGGGCCTGCAGCGCTACAAGGGCGACCTCGCGAGCGGCCTGCTCGAAGCCGACTACATCGTCGTCGAGATGGCCAACCGAATCCTCGGCTCCGAGTGGATGCCCGAGTACGTGGCCCTCGCCAACCAAGGCGGCATCGAACGCGTGCTGGTCTAGGCCGAGGCTCCGCACGACGAGGCAATCTCCCCGCTCGGGCTGTGGCCCGAACGGCTTCGTTAGACTCGGCGACCACTCTTCGCTTCCGCGTCGCCTCCGTCATGGCCGGCCTCACACCGAACACCCCGCAACCGACCTCGATCACCGTGCATCAGCGTTCACGCGTGCTCGAAGTCGGGTTCGTCGACGGTCACACCTTTCGCATTCCCTTCGAGCTCATGCGCGTGTATTCGCCGTCGGCCGAGGTACAGGGTCACGGTCCGGGCCAGGAGGTGCTGCAGACGGGCAAACGCGAGGTCGAGCTCGCCGCCCTCGAGCCCGTGGGCAATTACGCCGTGCAGCCGCGCTTCTCCGATGGCCACGACACCGGCATCTTCTCGTGGGACTACCTGTACTACCTCGGCTCGCAACAGGACGAGCTCTGGAAGCAGTACGAGGGTCGCCTGCTCGACAAGGGCGTCGACCGCGACGCGCCGATGGGTGGCGCGGCCGCCTCGTCGTGCGGCCACTCCCACTGACATGAGCGACACCCACTTCGGCTTCAGCACCGTCGACGAAGCGGCCAAGGGCGGCCGCGTGCGCGGGGTCTTCGACTCGGTGGCGTCGAAGTACGACGTCATGAACGACCTGATGTCGCTGGGCATGCACCGGGCCTGGAAGGCGTACACGGTGGCGGTCGCCAATGTGCGGCCGGGCCAGCGTGTGCTCGACATCGCCGGCGGCACCGGCGACCTGGCCCGGGCGTTCGCGTCGCGGGTCGGCAGCGGCGGCATGGTCGTGCATACCGACATCAACGAGGCGATGCTAAAGCAGGGCCGCGATCGCCTCATCGACGACGGCCTCGTGCTGCCGACGCTTCTCTGCGACGCCGAATCGCTGCCCTTCGCGACCGGATCGTTCGATCTCGTCACCGTCGCGTTCGGGTTGCGCAACATGACCCACAAGGACAAGGCGCTCGCCGAGATGGCGCGCGTGCTCAAGGTCGGTGGCCGCGTGCTCGTGCTCGAGTTCTCGAAAGTCGCGGCGCCGCTTGGCAGGGCCTACGACTGGTACTCCTTCAATGTGTTGCCGAAGATCGGCCAATGGGTCGCCGGCGACGGCGACAGCTATCGTTATCTCGCCGAATCGATCCGGGTCCATCCGGGCCAGGCCGAGTTGAAGGCGATGATGAAGGAGGTCGGTTTCGGCCACGTCGACGTCCACAACCTGAGCGCTGGCGTCGTCGCGCTGCACGTGGGGATCCGGTGCTGATCGGGCTGGCCCGGCCCGGCTTGCGCCACGGTTGCCGCCCGTCGCCGCGCGTGTCACTTTCTGTGGCGCTCGGACTGCCGTTGCTGCTCGGCAGCGCACCCGCCGCTGCGGCTGGGTCGATCGTCGCATTCGGTGGGCTCACGACCTGGATCGGCGTGCTCGCGGCGCTCTGGGCTCTTCTGGCGCCGCGCCAGGGCACCGGCGCGGCGGGCTCGGC
>JBDTCA010000169.1:0-4399 GCA_039923815.1 Caldimonas sp.
TTCTTCTCGCCCAGCCAGGTCAGGATGTCGGTGAGGCCGACGATCGGGCCGTCGTGGTCGTCATCGAACGGAACGGGTGCCTCGTGGGGCGTGATCGAATCGGCGCTCAGCATCGTCGCGGCAAGGTCGGCAAGAGCCCGATCATTTGTTGATCGAATGGATGGCAGCCACGCCGAGTCCGAACCCGGACACGATCTGGGCGACGTCCTTGAGGTTGCGCACAAGGGCGCGGCCCCAGGTTTCGAAGTCGAGCTGGTTCGGGACGATCAGCGCGTCGCCGGGTTGCAGCACCTGCGACTCGAGGCCGCCACGGCCGAAGAAGCCGCGACGGTCACCCGCGCTGTTGACCGTACCGTCGGCGCGCAGGATGAACATGTTCGACGTGTCGGCGGCTTCGTCGGCACCGGCCAGGCGAAGGTAGTCGCCGGCAGTGCGCCCCGGCTTCCAGACGAAGGCGTTGCTGTTGACGACGGCGCCCGCAACGGTCACGAAGCCCGGCCGCGGCGGCACGCTGATGCGGTCGCCGTTCTCCAGCAGGAGCGCAGGCAGTGCTTCCAGACTGACGGCGTCCGGCGTGAGTTCGAGCGCGATGCGGCCGTTCGGTTCGATGCGCGCAAGCCGTGCCAGCTGCGCCTGCGTTGCGGCGTTGCTGACGGCCGCCGTGGATTGCGCGCCGACGTCGTCGCGCCGATTCGCGGCGTCGCGCGCCGTCTGCACCGCCGAAAGCGACTGCAGGCGGGTGACCGCGGCGGCCAGGTTCTCGCGCTGCCTCGCCTTGGTTTCCTCGCGGCTGAATTCCAGGCCGTAGACATAGGCCTGCGGTGTGAAGCCGCCAGCGCGGCTGATCAGCGTGCGCAGTGTTTCGCCCGCCTGGAGCTGATAGATGCCCGGCGCGTTGACTTCTCCTTCGAGCGCCACCAGCCGGGTCTGTCGTGCGACCGGTACGCGAACGTCTTTCTGGCTGTAGACCGTGACCACGTCGCCGGCCGCGAGCGCGATGTTGCTGGCTTCGTCGCCCTGCAGCACGGCCTTGCCGAGGCTGAAGGCGATGACCTGCGTCGTCAGATCGGGGTTGAGCCGCTCGATGGTGGCGTATTCCCAGTTGAGGTCGTCGAACAGGGCGGCCGGCGTGCGCCGGGAGCGCGCGACCACGGCACGATCCTCGTCGCGTGATTCGCGTTCCGACCGCGACAGGCGCGACGTCGCCACGGTGCCGTCGGCATTGAGCCGAGGCGAGCTGTTGCGATCTGCGGTGCCCGAGAGGGTGCGGCCAGCGCCGCTGTTTGCGAAGGCATCGTCGTAGCCGTTGCGATCGTTGTTGCCGTAGCCGTTGCTACCGCCGTTGCCGTTGCTGTAGCGGTTGCCGTTGTTGCTGTTGTTGTCGTTGTTGTTGCGATTGTTGTTGCCGTTGTCTCTGGCCCCGAAGCTGCCGCTGCGTCCGCGGTCGTCGTCTTCGTCGTCGATCATCTGCACGAGCAGGTTCTTGCGCCGATAGAAGTCGGGTGTGATCAGGGCATCGCGGTCGGGGATCAGGTCGCGCACCCGCATGCCCGGCGTGAACGGATAGCGCAGCGGCTGGGCGACGTGGCCCCTCAATGTCACGGCATTGGCGAACTGCGGCGAGATGGCGAGCAGCGTCAGCACGTCACCGTCGCGGAGCTCCTTCTGCTGACCGGCGGCGTCGAGGCGGAAGGTCTCCACGAAGCGCGCGGCCAGGGGCTGGCTCGCGTCGATGCGCTCGAGCTGGACGCGGTTCGGGTTGGCCAGCACCGGGGCGCCGCCCGCGTAGCGCAAGACCTCGCTCAGCTTTTCCTTCGTCGACTTGAGTTCGTAGATGGCCGGCGTGTCGATCGAACCGGTGACGGCGACGCGCGGACCGGCCGGCTGGAAGACGACGACGTCGCCCGCGGCGAGCTGGACGTCCCTGGACTTGTCGCCCTGCACCAGGAACTCGTAGACGTCGAGTTCGGAAATGACCTTGCCGTCGCGGCGCAGCAGCACCTTCCTCATCGAGCCGTTCGGAGCCGGGCCGCCGGCAGCGACCACGGCCGAGAGCAGGGTCGACTGGCTCGACAGCGTGATCACGCCGGGCCGTTGTGCCGGGCCGACCACGAATACGCGCAAGCCGCGCAGCTGGCCCAGCGAGACGCTCAGGTCGAAGTTGGTATAGAGCCGGCCGATCTGCGCGCGCAGATTCTTCTCGAGGTCCGCGGCCTTGACCCCGGCGACGTTGAAGCTGCCGACCTTCGGCAGGTTGAGCATGCCGTTGCGGTCGACGGTGGCGCGGTAGTCGACGTCGATGGCGCCCCAGGCGCGAGTGATGATCTCGTCGCCGGGCCCGAGCGTGTAGTCGGCCGAGACGGGAACGTTGTCGAGCGACTGGAAGGTGTCGGCGGCGTCGGCGAAGAAGCGGGCACCGAAGATCGGCAGCAGCCGGCCGGTGGCACCCTCGACGAAACGCTGGAACTCGTTCGGCCGCGGTGGCGGCGTGGGCTCGCTCCGGCGGGGGAAGGCGTCGGCGGGGTTGCGGTTGTCGCGTGCGGCGCTCGGGTTGATGCCCCCCGCATTGCCGTTGATGGCGCCGCCACGGTTGCCGTTGCTGTTCGTGGCGCCCGCATTGGTGCCGTTTGGCGGCATGCCGCCAGCCGCGGCGCCGACGCCGTTGCCTGCCTGGGCGTCGCGCGGCGGATAGCCGGGCGTCGTGAATGTGCCGCGGGTGTCGGCGTTCTGAGCGGAGGCCGGTGCGGCAGCGAGCAGGCTGCTGGCGAAGGCCAGAACGAGGCCGGCGTGTCGAGCGGTCGGGAACGAGGAAAGCATTGAATTCAGCGGGGCGCCGAGGGGGCGGCTAGACGGGCGCGGGACGGCGGGTCGCCGATCGTAGCGTCACTCCTTGCGGTAGTTGTCGTGGCAGGACTTGCACGACTTTCCGGTGTCGCCCACGGCCACCTTGATGGCGTCGAGGTTGCCGGTCTTGGCCGCAGCGTTGAGCTTGACCATCTCTTCCTGCATCTTTGCAGCGGCGGCGCGAAACTTGTCCATCTCGGTCCATATTTTCGGCTCGGCCTTGGTATCGCCCTTGTCGCTGCCGTCGACGAAGCCGGCGTAAGGCAGCTTCGACGCGATGGTCGCGATCTCGGCGTTGTCGGCCGCCGCCTTGGCGTCGAACGGGACGCGGCCGTTGGCCATCGCGGCAACGCGGCCGAAGTGCGTCGACATCACCGTGAATGCGGCGCGCCGATAACGGATCGCGTCTTCGGGCTTGGCGAACTGGGCTGCCGCCGGCAGCGCCGTGGCCAGGGCGGCAAGTGCTGCAGCTACCATCACCATCGGCTTGAACGATCCTGACATGGAGACTTCCTTGTTCGAAGAAGACGCCGTTCCCGGGCGTTCGCGCCCACGGCGCGCCGCAGAGTGTAAGCAGACCGCGACGACGCCTTGCCGAGGCGCCGGGACACCGCGATCGCGCCCGTGTCGATGAGCGAGCGACGCCTCGTTCGCGTCTGGGACCTGCCGACGCGCACCTTCCACTGGCTGCTCGCGACCTGCGTCGTCTCGTCGATCGTCAGTGCCCGCATCGGCGGCGGCGCGATGGTCTGGCACTTCCGGCTCGGCTATGCCATCTTCACTCTGCTCGTCTTTCGCGTGGTCTGGGGTTTCATCGGCGGCCACTGGTCCCGCTTTCGCACGTTCGTCTACGCGCCATCGACGAGCGTGCGCTACCTGCGTGGCGGCAGCCAGGCACACGAGCATCACGACGTGGGCCACAGCCCGATCGGCGCCTGGTCGGTGTTCGCGCTGCTCGCGATCCTCGTCGCGCAGGTCGGCACCGGCCTCGTCGCCGACGACGAGATCGCCAGCAGCGGCCCGCTCGTCAGATATGTGCGCACCGCGACCAGCGCCGCCGCAAGTGCCTGGCACAAGAACTACGGCCAATGGATCATCGTCGGCCTTGTCGTGCTTCATGTCGCCGCGATCGCCTTCTACTGGCTGCGCCGGCGTCAGAACCTGGTGGCGCCCATGCTCCACGGCGACAAGTTCTTGACGCTCGACGTGCCTGCATCGGTCGACCGGACGGCAACGCGCGCCTTGGCCGTGGCGCTGCTCGCCGCCTGTGCCGTCGGCGTCATGTTCGTTGTGCGCCTCGGCGACTGATCGAAGCCGCAGACATGGCCGACGCACTTCCCGAGATCATCCTGCGTCGCGCCGACGGCGCTGCCGACATGGCGCTGACCGCTGGCATCTTTCGCGAGTACGCCGCCAGCCTCGACGTCGACCTGTGCTTTCAGGACTTCGATGCGGAACTCGCGGCGCTTCCCGGGGAATACGCGCCGCCGGGAGGCCACCTCGTGCTCGCGTTCGTGGCCGGTGAGCTCGCCGGCTGCGGCGCCTTGCGACCACT
>JBDTCA010000170.1:0-6436 GCA_039923815.1 Caldimonas sp.
GTTGCACTGGCAGCCGGGATCTGGGCCGTACCGCAACTCGAGCTGACCGGAAACTCGCTTACGGCCGGAAAGTTATAGCCAACCGCGAGACTGCGGTAATTCTTGATCGTGAACGTCTGTGTCGAGGCGCTCGTGGTGCCGCGGCGGGTCAAGCCGGCGAAGTTGACCGCGGTGGTCGAAGCGACGGTCTGTCGCGCCGCCAGCAGGTAGTAGTAGGCGGATTTCAGCTGAGCGTCGGTGGTGGTGGCGCTGTTCGTCAAGTAGTCGGAGTAGTTGGCGCACATGTAGCTGCCGGCGCCACCATGGCCTGCGTCGCAGTACTGACGCATGCTCGTCACGATCGCCGCATCGGCAAGCTGCGGAGTCAAAAGCGTGAGGCTGAGAATGTGGAAGTAGTCGTCGGCCGCTGTTGCAGTCGCGTTGCCCGCTGCATCGACGGGCGACAGGTGACAAGATTCGCAAGGCGCTGCGGCCCATGCGGTGATGAGCGCGTCTGCGCTCCATGCGGTGCTGCCGAGCAGGCAAGACGCAGCCATGAACAGACTTTTGGCGAGATTGAGACTCGACTCCAACAGTGAACGATTCACGGCAGCTCCCCTTCCCGACCTGTTCTTTGAACGCCGGCCTGGAGGCGCCGCCGTTGTGTCACTGGCAACTTCGGTCTACACGCAGTCGACGACGCGGAATTCCACCCGGCGATCGATGGCATCGCGCTGGTCGTCGGAGCCGATGCCGACGAGCGCCTCCTTCGAGCCGACGCCCGTGGCGGTCAACTTCGCGGCGAGCGAGCGGTTGTCGTGCTCCAGCATCTTCTGCACGGCCTCGGCGCGCCTCTTCGAGAGCGCTTCGTTGGCACGGGCGCTGCCGCTGCGGCTGGTGTGGCCGACGATGCGCACGCACGAATCGGCCTTGCCGGTCTCGGCAGCGAGCGTCGTGATCCAGACCTTGTATTGCTGCGGGAGGTCACCGATGGCATTGAAGCCCGTGCCGCCGGGCTGGAACAGCAGCTTGACCGGCAGGCGCTTCGCTTCGAGGCCGGAGGCGACGATCTTCGAGAAGGCGTCGCGGGCCTGCTCTTTCTGGCCGAGCTGCCAGCTTGTGATGTAGAGGCCGTTCAGCACGCGAAGGTCGCCCGGGTCGGCGATCGGCTGAGCCTCCTTGTAGAGCTTGTTCGCGATCGGCACCTTGCCGTCGTCGTAGGCCAGGGTCGCTTCGTTGATGACCGCGGCGGCCGGCAGGTAGGCGAGGTAGTCGGGATCGGCTGGGTCGCCGATCTTGGTATTCACCTGGCACGAGTTGATGTAGCCGGTGACGGTCTTGTCCTTGTGCCAGGTCGGACTGTCGCGGTAGAAGGCGAGCGGCTCGGGGTTGACCGACTCCATCGTCGCGCGGTCGAGCGCCTTGGCGACGACCTTGCCCGTACGCAGGTCGATCAGCGTCAGCCAGACTCGGAACGCGTCGGGCTGCTTGTCGATGCTGCGTTCGACGTTGATCGGCGTCAGGGTGCCGATCAGCAGCAGTGGTCGCGTCGCCAGCGTGTTGCGTGTGAGCGGCGCCACCGCGTAGGAGCGGAAGTCCTTCTTGGCAAGTGCCTCGAGGTTCTCGCCCATCTTCTCGGTGCTGATGGTCTGGCCGCCGGTATTGGCATCGATCAGGGGGTCGACAACCAGCAGCCGCGGCTCGTTGCCGAGCGTGGCCTGGGCGTCGTGAAACAGCTGGCGACCGGCGCGGGTGACGGCGTCTTCGAACTTGATCGGCGCCGGCGCCACAAACTCGGTGTGGGCGTTGGCGGGGGCCGTCGCGACGGTCGTGTTCGGCGAAGACCGCGGTGCAGTCTGGGACACTGCGGCCGTCGGTGCTGCGGTCCTCGATGGCGCGGAAAGCGCGGACTTCGCAGGCGCAGAGGGGGTGGACGTCGCGACGGTCGCCGTCGGTACCGGCGGGGCGGCGCAGGCGGCCAGTGCGAGCACGGCGGCCACGGTGGCGGCCGGCACGCTCGTGCGGTCGAGGCGGGCGATCTTCATGCGTCGGCTCCTGGAAAAGAAAACGGAAGGTTGCCGCGCGAAGCCGTGCGGAACGAGAACTCAGTGCCGGGCATACGCCGGATCGGTCTTGGGGGCAGAGCAGCCGAGGTAGTGCTCGACGAGCGTGGCCAGATCGGCGTCGGCACGGATCCGTGTGAAGAGCTGGTCGCTCGAGATCAGGGCCTGCGGCATCGACGCGTTCAGTGCCAGCTCGGAAGTGCCACCGCAGAACTGGGTGCTGGCACGAGACGGCGTCAGCACCACGGAGTCCCAGTCGAACTTGGCGCCCAGCGAGACATGGCAGGTGCGACACGAGATGCCGATCACATTGCGGTAGAACTTCGCAGCGCCCGGCGCAGCGATGTCGGCTGCCTTCCAGGCCGGCGGCACGTAGGCTTTGTCGAGGACGTGGCCGGCGGCATACCAGCCGTCGATCAGCTTGCTGGTGGCACTGCCGGGGTCGGGCTCGGTCGCCTTGACCAGGGCGTTGAGCTGGTAGAAGGCCTCGCTCTGCGCCGCTTCGGTCAGAGACGCCCTGGAGCCGAAGAGGTAGTTGCCGGTGTCGAACGGCAGGAAGCCGGAGCCGAGAAAGGGCGATGCCGTTTTCTGCTCGGGGAAGCGGCCGCTGTAAGTGCTGCCGCCGTGACAGGCCACGCACGAACCCGGCATGTATTTCTCGCCGCGGCCGTCGAGGTTGATGGAGAGCAGCAGCGAGCCGTCGGGCGCGAAGGTGAAGAATTTCGTGAACGGCTGGCCACCGTTGGCGCCGGCGACCGGCGTGTATTCCATCGTCACGCAGGCGACGCGGTTGCGGTTGCCGAGTGCGTCTTCCATGAACTGGTCGACCTCGTGCTGCGAGCTGCTGTCGGGCCCGGGCGTGTTGCAGACGTAGAAGGCGATGCCACCCGATGCATTGCGGGTTGCGGTCATGAAACGAACCAGATTCAGATCGTTCTGGTTGATGTACTTGGCCGAGACGTCGGCGGCCGTGCCGAAGCCGTTCTTGGTCTTCCAGTCGGTGAACGAAATCGGCTGGATCGGGTTGCCCTGGCTGTCGCAATCCGCCACGGCGCCAAGCGCGCGGTAGTAGAGGCAGGCACTCAGCTTGGTGTCGACGCCCTTGTAGGTCAGGAAGTGGCTGGCGCCGGGGAAGATGCCGCTGCCGGTGCCCGCGCCGGGCTCGATCATGCGGCCACGGACGTTGCCGTCGGAGCCGTTGGCGACCATCTTGACGATGCGCGGGCTGGCGTTGGCGATGGCGTGCGACAGCTCGATCGGGGCCGCCGCGATGTAGCCGGCCGCGTCGACAGGGGCCGGCACGTCGAGCAGCGCCGCATAGCCTTCGCACTGCACCGCGAGCTTGAGCGCGCCGCGAACAGGCACCGACGCGCTCACCTGGTAGTCGCCGTATCGGTTGACGCGGATGGGCGCGCCCAGCGCGGTGCCGTCCACCTGTTGCAATTGAACGGTGGCCGCGGTCTCGACGTTGAAGAACGCGTTCTCGTGGCCACAGACCGCACCTTCTGCCAGCGCGACGTGGCCGTGCAGGCGCAGGTTCTGGGCGTCGGTCAGCGCCGGTGCGACGTTGCGCACCAGCGCTTCACTCGACGCCGTGAAGTTGCCGCAAGGCGCCAGCGGCGCGTTGTTACGCGTCGTGCAGAGCAGCTTGTAGGCGCGGCCGCTGACCAGCTTCGGCAGGTCGAGCTCGCCGCTGAGGTCCGTGGTGCCCGCAAAGGCCACGGTGCCGGTCGCCTGCTCGACGACCTGGACCTGCACGTCGGGCAGATAGACCGTGCGGGCGACGGCGCTGCCACCGCCCTCGGGCTTGAATCGGGTGGCGTCGGGCGAGGCGATGCGCAGCCTGTTGGTCGCGCCTTCGACATCGACCACGGCCGGTGCCTCGCGGCTGATCGGTGCCCGCGCCGGCGTGTCGCTATCGAGCTCGTCGGTCGAGACCGCGTATTGCTGCTCGACCCAGCCGCCCTTGCCGTCGCTCACCGCGACGTAGGCGAAGTGGATGCCGCGGCCGGGCGGCAGCGTCCATACCGTCTGCTTCGCGTTCTTGTTGTCGATGGTGCCGCCGGTGACGCGCCACTGGTACTGCAGCGCATCGCCGTCGGCGTCGGATGCGTCGACGCTGAGGTAGGTCTTGTCGGTGCCGCTGGCCGTTTCGCTGCCCGGTGACCCGGCACCTCCGCCGCACGACGACAAGCCAAAGAGGGCGGCGCTGAATGTCGCGACCGCGAGCGCGCGGTGACGCTGGTTGAAGCCGGCCGGTGTCATCGTGCACTCCTCGAATTGCCGCGTGCTCCAGAGGCCGCGGCGGTAGAACAGAGGGAAGCCGGCGCCCTTGCCGCGGTCTACGGGCGGCTGGCGTTGATCCCGATTGCTCGGGAGATGTCCGGCGGCGGATCGTCGGCCACGGTCCTTCGCGCGTCAACCCCAACAGGGGGGAAACACGTCATCGGCACCGCAAAGTCCGGATTCGGTCGATCAGGCCCTGGTCGCTATCCCCGATTGACAGTCGCTGAAACAGCTTTGCGCACTCGTCGCGGTTGTTGCTCGGCGCCGCCGCCTCGGTGGCTCGGGGGGCGACCTCGCGTGGCTCGGCACGCCGCGTCGCTGTCGGCCGCGGCTCGGCAGTTCGAGGCTCCGCGCTTGGCTCGGCCTTCGGCCTCACCGGCTTGACGGCAACGGGCCTCGCTTCATGTGCCGGTGGGCTCGCGATCACGACCGGCGCCGGGGTCTGAGGCAGCAC
The DNA here is from genome assembly GCA_039923815.1 of Caldimonas sp. Classification (GTDB taxonomy): domain Bacteria; phylum Pseudomonadota; class Gammaproteobacteria; order Burkholderiales; family Burkholderiaceae_C; genus Schlegelella_A. The sequence goes on from JBDTCA010000170.1 coordinate 4,783, forward strand.
CGTCGGGGTCGGCGTGACGATCGCCGCGGCATCCGGGGTGGTGACGACCGGCTCGGGCACGGGCACCGCGGTTGGCGTTTCGGTGACCGTTGCGGCGCTGGCTGGGGGCACGGCGACGGGCGCCTGTGACGCGATGGTCGGTGCCGAGGTCGACGTCGTCGATGTTTTCGGCCAGAGCAGCACAGCCGCGACCAGCACCGCCGCGGCGACGATGCCACCGATGGCGAACGGTAGCCACTTGCGACTCGATGTTGACGCAGGCTTCGGCGCCGAGGCGGTTCCGCCAGCGGTCGCATGTCGCGGTGGCGCCGGCGGCAACGGGCGCGTGCCATCCGCGTTCGCGGTCGCGACCTGGCCCGCCATCGCCGCATGCCCGGTGCCCGGAGCCAGAGGCGGCAGTGCCGCGAGGTCGGCTACTCCAGTCGAGCCGAGCAGGTCTTCGCGGAAGGCCTCGACCGAATGAGTGCGCTTGTCGGGCATGACGGCGAGCGCGCGGTCGATGGCCTGCAGGAACGGGTCGCTGTAGCGGCCGGCGGCGCTCTTCGCGAGCGGCACGTAGGCGTCGTCGAAAAGACGACCCACCGAAGGCGTGGGCGTCTTGCCGAGGATCATCCAGTGCGCCACGGCAGCCAGCGCATATACGTCGGTCCACGGGCCTTGCTTGAGGCCCGGCATGTCGGCGTACTGCTCGACCGGCGCATAGCCGGGCTTGAGGATGGCCGTCAGCGCCTGTGTCATGTCGCCGATGACGCGGCGGGCGGCGCCGAAGTCGAGCAGCAGCGGCCGGCCGGTCTCGGCAAGCAGGAGGATGTTGTCGGGGGCGATGTCACGGTGATAGACCTGCACCGCATGCAGCATCGCGAGCGCGTCGCACACCGGCCGCAGCAGGCCGAGGATCCAGGCCTCGTCCGGAGGTGTCGGCATCGCCCGCACGGTGTCGCGCACGGTGACGCCTTCGAGGAACGGCATCACCATGTAGGCCGTGCCGTTGGCCTCCCAGAACCGGTAGACCTTGAGCAGCGAGGGATGGTCGAACTGGGCGAGCAGCTTGGCTTCGTTGATGAAGCTTTTCATGCCCGCGTCGAAGGTCTCCTGGTGGCGCTCCGAGCGAGCCCGGATCTCGGTCTGGCCGGCGCGATACGCGATCGACGACGGCATGTATTCCTTGAGCGCCACCTTGCGATCGAGCGAATGATCCCAAGCCAGGTAGACGATGCCGAAGCCGCCTTCGCCGATGGTCGACGTGACCTCGAATTCGGCGAGTCGGGTGCCGGCCGGCAAGGCGATCGCGTGATGCGCGACCGCCGCCGTCGGCGACGATCCGCCGGTGGTCGGCGACGAGGCCGGCGGCGTCTGCATCGCCGTTGCCGCCATCGTCGGCAATGACGTGGGCCGCGGTCCGAGCTGCGTCGGGGGTTCGCCGGTGTTCAGTGGCGGCGGCGCGCCTGCATCCGCCGACGGCAGCGACGCCCCGGTGCGGGCGCTGCGGGGCCGGATGACAGTGCGGTCGTCGTCTTCCTCTGGATTCATGCCTGCGTGCGGAGAGACCGATCGCTGCGCGGGCTGCGCGGCGCCGTTGTCCGGCCGGCTGGCATGGTACTGCCTCGCTCCGCGGCGCCGGCCTCAAACCAGGCCGATGTCCTTCGCGACGCTG
>JBDTCA010000171.1:0-3403 GCA_039923815.1 Caldimonas sp.
GCGTTCGCATCGCCAATGGCAACGGTGGCAAAGGTCGGCGGACGCAGAGGCGCACCTGTGATCGCCGCCACCTCGCGGGCAACGCCGAAGACGCTCAGGGCATGGCCGAGGTTGGGCGTGAGCTTGAGCGTGAAGAGCGTGTCGTCGAGCCGCAGAGTGCGGCGTATGTCTTCGCCGACCGGAGCTTCAGCGGCGAGGATCAGGAGGCCGCCGTGGTCGTCGGAGAGCTTGAGCTCTCGCGCAGAGCACAGCATGCCGTTGCTCTCGACTCCACGGATCCTTCCCACCTTGATGCGGAACGGCACGGCGCCCTCTTCCGCGGCCGGCAGTTCGGCGCCGACCAGGGCGCAAGGCACCTTGATGCCGACGGCGACGTTGGGCGCACCGCAGACGATGCCGAGCGGCGCGGCGGCACCGACATCGACCTGGCAGATGCGCAAGCGATCTGCGTCGGGATGCTTTTCCACCGAAATGACACGGCCCACGACGACGCCATGGAACGGCGGCGCAACCGACCGCAGCGACTCGACCTCGAGCCCGGCCATCGTCAGCTTCTCGGCAAGCTCTGCGGTGCTGATCGGCGGGTCGCAGAACTCGCGCAACCAGGATTCGGGAAATTGCATGTCAGTGGTGGGCCGGGCGCTCAGGCAAACTGGCGCAGAAAGCGCAGGTCGCCGTCGAAGAAGAGTCGCAGGTCGTCGATGCCGTAGCGCAGCATGGCGAGCCGGTCGATTCCGGAACCGAAGGCAAAGCCGATGACGCGCTCGGGATCGAAGCCCATGTGCCGCACCACCTGTGGATGCACCTGACCAGAGCCCGAGACCTCGAGCCAGCGACCGGCCAACGCGCCCCGCTCGAACATCAGGTCGATCTCCGCGCTCGGCTCGGTGAACGGAAAATAGCTGGGCCGAAAGCGCAGCTTCAGCTCGTCGGTCTCGAAGAACGCTCGAACGAAATCGAGATACACGGCCTTGAGGTCGCGAAAGCTCACGTTCTCGCCCAGCCAGAGTCCTTCGACCTGGTGAAACATCGGCGAGTGGGTGGCATCGCTGTCGACGCGGTAGGTGCGGCCTGGCGCGATCACGCGCACGTCGGGCATCGTCGCAGCGCCGGCGTGCTTGAGGGCATGCGCCTGCGCGTAGCGAATCTGCATCGGCGACGTATGCGGGCGCAGGTTGAGCAGCCTGCCCTCGTCGTCCTTGAGGTCGACGTAGAACGTATCCTGCATCGACCGCGCCGGGTGGTTCTCGGGGTTGTTCAGCGCCGTGAAGCTGTACCAGTCGGTCTCGATCTCGGGCCCATCGGCGATGTCGAAGCCCATCGACGAGAAGATCGCCTCGATGCGCTCCTGCGCGCGGATGATCGGATGAATACCGCCTGCCGCGCGGCGCCGGCCGGGCAATGTGACGTCGAGCGCCTGAGCCGCCAGCTGTAGCTCCAGTTGCGCCGCTGCGAGGCCGTCGCGTCGCGCGTTGAGGGCTGCCTCGATGGCCTGCTTGGCAGCGTTGATCTCGGCGCCACGTGCCTTCTTCTGCTCAGGCGGCAAGGCGCCGAGTTCCTTCATGCGCCCGGTGACCAGGCCGGCCTTGCCGAGATAGCGCGCCTTCGCATCCTCGAGTTCGGCCGGCGTGCTCGCCCGGTCGAACTCGGCGAGAGCGTCGTCGACCACCGGTGAAAGATCGTTCATCGTTGCGCGGCGGTGGACGTGCTGGACAAGGTCTCGACTGGGCGGAGGCGAGGAGCTCAGCCAGCGACTCGCGCCGCTGACGGAGCCGAGCTCAGGACAGGTGCGGCCGCACCTTCTCGACGATCGAGCCGAAGCCGGCCGGGTCGTTCACCGCCATGTCGGCGAGCACCTTGCGGTCAATCTCGATGGCGGCCTTCTTGAGCCCCGCCATGAACTTGCTGTACGTCACGCCATGGCTGCGGCTTGCAGCGTTGATGCGTGCGATCCAGAGATGGCGAAAGACGCGCTTCTTGGTGCGACGGTCGCGATAGGCATATTGCCCGGCGCGCATGACCGCTTCCTTGGCAATCCGGAAGACGTTCTTGCGGCGGCCGCGGAAGCCCTTGGCGAGGACGAGAATTTTCTTGTGGCGTGCACGTGCAGTGACGCCGCGTTTGACGCGAGGCATGGTGGTATTCCTTCGAAGTTATCGGGGTGACGATCCGGATAGCGAGCGAGTCACAGGCCGGCAAAAGGCAGCATCTGCGCCATGTGGCCCATGTTCGTCTTGTGCACTTCCGCAGTGCCGCGCAAGTGCCGCTTCGTCTTCGTCGACTTCTTCGTCAGGATGTGGCGCTTGAATGCCTGGCCGCGCTTGACGGTGCCGCCCGGGCGCACCCGGAATCGTTTCGAGGCACTCTTCTTGGTCTTCATCTTGGGCATGACAGCTCCTTCTTCGTATGCACCTGCAGGCGCCGGCGCGACGCGCGCCGTCTTGTGGGCCTGCAGAGGCTTGTGCTCGAGCTCCGGTGACCCAACCGTGGCTCGAATTCTTGAATCTCTTCTCTTCTTCTACTTCCGCTTCGGCGCCAGCACCATGATCATCTGGCGGCCTTCGAGCTTGGGCATGTGCTCGACCACCGAAACATCGGCGAGCTCGTCGCGAATGCGTTCGAGAAGGCGCATGCCGATGTCCTGGTGGGTGATCTCGCGGCCGCGGTAGCGCAGTGTGACCTTGCCCTTGTCGCCGTCTTCCTCGATGAAGCGGCGCAGGTTTCTCATCTTGATCGTGTAATCGCCTTCGTCGGTACCCGGGCGGAACTTGACTTCCTTGACCTCGATGACCTTCTGCTTGGACTTCGCCTCCGCTGCTCGTTTCTGCTCCTGGTACTTGAACTTGCCATAGTCCATCAGCCGACAGACCGGCGGATCGGCCTGAGCGACGATCTCGACGAGGTCGACGTCTTGTTCGCCAGCGAGCCGCAGGGCCTCGGCGATCGGGACGATGCCCAACGGTTCGTTCTCGGGCCCGTTCAGGCGCACTTCGAGAGCCAGGATTTCACGGTTCAGCCGGTGCTTGCGCTCGGCATTGGGTTGGCGACGGTCAGCAAACGTAGCGATATCGAAAGCCTTTCAACGAGCCCCGAGGCAGCGGCGCCCAAACGATAAAAACGCACCCTGAGAGCGGACGAAAGCTCCGGCCTCGGCTCTCACAGCTTCTGGGCGATGTCGGCAGCGATTCTCGAAGAGAACTCTGCCAGCGGCATCGCACCGAGGTCGTGGTTGCCCCGGGCGCGTACTGATACGGCTCCGTTCGCCTTTTCCTTGTCGCCGACGACAAGGATGTACGGAACCTTTTGCATCGTGTGCTCGCGAATTTTATAGCTGATTTTCTCGTTCCGCAAATCGCTCTCGACTCTAAGTCCTTGTTTTTGCAGCGATTTGACGACGTCGGAG
>JBDTCA010000172.1:0-8393 GCA_039923815.1 Caldimonas sp.
TCCGGAAGATCGACTTCTCGGGGAAGACGGCGTGTGCCGATGCATCGAGCGCCAGCGCCGAGGCGAGATCGCGGCCGAAGGGCTTCTCGACGATCACGCGGGCGTCTTTCGCCAGCCCGGCGGCGCCGAGGCCCTGGATCACGGTCTCGAAGAGGCTGGGCGGGATGGCCAGGTAGTGGGCGGGGCGCGCCGCGCCATTCAAGGCGGCCTTCAGCATGTCGAAGGTTGTCGCGTTCTTGTAGTCGCCCGACACGTAGCTCATCCGCGACATCAGCTTGTCGAATGCGGCCGCGTCGTCGATGCCGCCGGCGTGCTCGAGGCTCGAGCGCACCCGATCGTGCACCTGCTGCTGCGTGAGCGAGCTCGATGCGACGCCGATCACCGGCACGGTCAATTCGCCACGCTTGACCATCGCGTAGAGCGCCGGAAAGATCTTCTTGTTCGCCAGATCGCCGCTGAAGCCGAAGACGACGAGTGCATCGGAGTGGGCCGGTGCCGTGGCGCCCGGCTTCGAGGACCCGGTGCTCATGCGGCATCTCCCGCGGGCTTTTCCACGTGGCCGCCGAACGCATGCCGCATCGCCGACAACACCTGGTTGGCGAAGTCGGCCTGGCCGCGCGAGGCGAAGCGTTCGTACAGCGCGGCGCTCAGCACGTGGGTCGGCACGCCTTCGTCGATGGCGGCCTCGATCGTCCAGCGGCCTTCGCCGGAATCGGAGACACGGCCGCCGTAAGCAGCGAGTTCGGGATCCTGCAGAAGGGCGCCGGCGGTCAGGTCGAGCAGCCAGGACCCGATCACGCTGCCACGTCGCCAGACCTCCGTGATCTCGGGCAGATCCATCTCGAACTGATAGAACTCCGGGTTGCGCAGCGGCGTGGTCTCGGCATCGGCGGCGCGTGCGCGCTTGCCGATGTTGGCGTTGCGCAGGATGTTGAGTCCTTCGGCGTAGGCGGCCATGACGCCGTATTCGATGCCGTTGTGGACCATCTTGACGAAATGGCCGCTGCCGTTCGGCCCGCAGTGCAGGAAGCCCTGCTCGGCATTCGAGAGATCGCCGGTGCGGCCGGGTGTCCGCGTTGCCGAGCCGGCGCCCGGGGCGAGCGCGGCGAAGATCGGCGTCAGGTGGGCCACGACGTCGGGCTCGCCACCGATCATCAGGCAGTAGCCGCGGTCCTGGCCTGCCACCCCGCCGCTCGTGCCGACATCGACGTAGTGCAGCTTCTTGCGGGTGAGCTCGGCCGCCCGGCGCATGTCGTCGCGGTAGTACGAGTTGCCGCCATCGATCACGATGTCGCCAGGCTCGAGGTGCGGCGAAAGCTTCTCGAGTTCCTGGTCGACGATGGCGGCCGGCACCATCATCCAGATCGCGCGAGGCGCGGTCATCTTCGCCACCATGTCGGCGAGCGACGACGCACCGGTCGCACCCTCCTTGGCGAGAGCGGAGACGGCTTCCGGGCTGACATCGAACACGACGCAGGCGTGGTCGTTCTTGAGCAGGCGACGGACCATGTTCGCGCCCATGCGCCCCAATCCGATCATTCCGAGCTGCATGTCATGTTCCTTCGAGGGTTGTCGTCTGGGTGGATTTGCTGGAGGGCGCGGCGCGAGGCACCGTCAACGTCACGCGATGCGCGGTGCCGTCGTCGGCCAGTGCGATGAGTGCCTCATCCAACTTCGCGCCGTCCAGCGTCACCGTCGAGACCTCGGTCGGATCAGCCGCCCGCACCTCGATCGCGTACGTCGCCGACCCGAATCGATAGTGCAAGTCGAAGCCCGGCCAGGCGTCGGGTAGGAGGGGTCGCAGCGAGAGTTGGTTCCCGCGCCGTTGCAGGCCGAGCAGCGACTCGATCAGCAGCTGGTACATCCAGCCGGCCGATCCCGTGTACCAGCTCCAGCCGCCGCGCCCGACATGAGGAGCGCTGGCGTAGACGTCGCCGGCGACGACGTAAGGCTCGGTCTTGTAGACGGCGATGTGCTCGGCGCTGTCGCCGTGGCGGACGGGATCGAGCATCTCGAAAAGCTGCCACGCGCGTTCCGCGTCGCCCATCGTCGCCAAGGCGATGGCGACCCAGACGGCGGCATGCGTGTACTGGCCACCGTTCTCGCGCACGCCGGGGACGTAGCCCTCGATGTAGCCGGGTGAGGGCTGCGAGACATCGAAGGGTGGATCGAGCAACTGAACGATGCGCGCATCCCGGTGGACGAGGCGACGTGCGAGCGACGCCATCGCGGTGCGCGCGCGCTCTTTCGGTGCCGCGCCCGAGATGACCGACCAGCTCTGGGCGATGGAATCGATCTGGCATTCGACGTTGGCAGCCGACCCGAGCGGCGTGCCGTCGTCGAACCAGGCGCGCTGATACCAGGCGCCGTCCCAGGCGCTCGCCTCGACGCTGGCCTCGAGCGAGGCTGCGTCGCCATCGCAGACCGCGGCGAGGGCGCTGTCGTCGCGGGCCTGAGCCAGCGGCGCGAATCGCTTCAACACCGTGATGAGGAAGAAGGCGAGCCAGACGCTTTCACCCTTGCCGCCGATGCCGACGAGGTTCATGCCGTCGTTCCAGTCGCCACCGCCCATCAGCGGCAATCCGTGCGGGCCGCGAGAACGCGAGTGCTGCAGGGCGCGTTCACAGTGCGCGTAGAGCGTGGCCGACTGCGAAGACACCGCGGGCAACTCGTAGTTCGAGGTTTCGCCATCCGCAAGTGGCCGGCTGTGCAGGAAGGGACACACCTCGTCCAGCACGCCGGTGTCTCCGGTGACTTCGACGTAGCGGCTGGTCACCAGGGGCAGCCAGAGGTAGTCGTCGGAGCAGCGCGTGCGCACGCCCTTGCCCGATGGCGGATGCCACCAGTGCTGGACGTCGCCCTCTTCGAACTGGCGGGCCGCGCAGCGCAGCAGATGCTCGCGCACGAGCCCCGGCTCGGCATGGACGAGCGCCATCACGTCCTGCAACTGGTCGCGAAAACCATAGGCGCCGCTCGACTGGTAGAAGGCGGTGCGCCCCCAAAGACGCGAGCCGATGACCTGATAGAGCAGCCAGCCGTTGGCGAGCACGTCGACCTCCGGCTCGGGCGTTCGAACACGAACGACACCGAGCGTGCGACGCCAGTGCGCGTGGACCGCGCCGAGGCTGGTCGCCGCCTGGCCAGCGCTGCTGCGCGCCAGCGCGCGCGCCTCGTCGGCCGTCCTGCCGGCGCCCAGCCGAAAGACGATCTCGCGGGTTTCGCCGGCCGCCAGTTCGACGTCGACCCGCAACGCACCGCAGGGGTCGAGATCGGCACCGACGCGGCCGGACAACGACGCCTGGGCCAGCGCCGCGGGCGCCGCCCTGGTGCCACCGGCGCCGAAGAAATCGCCGCGGTCGCCGCAGATGCTGGACGCGCCGCCGTCGACCGCGAAGAACGCCAGGCGCTCGGCGAAGTCGGCGCTGTAGCCGTTGCGCGCCAGCACCGCGCCGCTTGCGGCATCGAGCTCGGTGACGACATGCATCAGGCTCTTCCCGCGCTCGTCGGCGAGCACCCACTCGACGTAGCCGGTGACGCCGAGGCGCCGTTTCCGCCCCGAGCGATTGCGCAGGGTGAGGGTCGAGAACTTCACGGGTGCATCGATCGCGACATGGATGCGCAGGGTCGATTCGATCTCGTTCTCCGAGTGTTCGAACACGCTGTAACCGAAGCCGTGCCGGACGACGTAGTCGCCAGCGCTTCGTGTCGGCAGCACCGTCGGCGACCAGAAGTCGGCGTTGTCGTCGTCGCGGATGTAGATCGCCTCGGTGCAGGTGTCGCTCACCGGATCGTTCGACCACGGGGTCAGACGGAACTCGTGCGAGTTCTCGCTCCACGTCGAAGCGCTGCCGCTCTCGGAGACGATGGTGCCGAAATCGGGGTTGGCGATCACGTTCGTCCAGGGCAGCGGCGTCATGCATGACCTCGACGTCGTGATCACGTACTCGCATCCGTCGGCGCTGAAGCCGCCGTGGCCGTTGAACGCGAGCAGGTCGGGCGCGGACGAGGGCGCGGTGCCATCGCGGTCTCCCACCGCGGCGACGACGCGCGACGCCACGTGGACGACGGCCGCATCGCGGCCCGCGCCGAGGTTTGCCAGGCTGAGGCACGTGGCGGGCACGACGATGCGGGCCGCGCTGTGCAGAAGGACGAGATCGGCGGCCGCCAGGGCCGCCGCGTCACGCACGAAGATGCCACCGTGCTGGTCGAGCCGCGAGGTCGCGCCTGCCTTGTCGATCACGGCGCGAATCGACTCGCTCAACCCGGATGCCGCGTCGCCTGCGCCTGCACGAAGCACCATCAGTTCTGCCTTCAGGCCATGCGCAGCCCAGAAGGCGTGGGCCTGCACCAGCTGACGCAAGGGCGGGAGGTTCTCCGGACCCGAGATTTCCGCCACGACGATCGGCACATCGCCCGAGATGCCGAAGGCCCAGAGCGCCGACTGGCCGCGTCGGTTCTTCGCGATCTCTTCTGCTGGCGCGCGCATCGCCGGATCGGCAATCAGGAGCGCTGTCGCGAGTCGCTCGAACACGGTCGCGTCGTCGTCGCCCGCTGCCAGCCGGCGCAGCGTGTCACGTCGGAAATCCTGGCCATGTTCGAGGATGCGATCGCCTGCGGCGGTCGCGCGCGCCTGTCGTGCCAGGCGCTTGCACTGGTCTCGGGTCGCGGCGATGCCGGTGGTCCAGTCGATCGTGCACGCCTCGCCCGGCTGCAGCCGGAACGGGATTCGCACCGCAGCGATCGGATCGAGGACGGCACCGTCGTGCCCGGCGAGGGGGTCGCCCGAGCGCATGGCGTCCGGGCTCGACGCATCTCGGCCGCGGCCGATGAAGCTCATGCGGTCGGTCTCGAAGGACTCATGGCCCGCCTCGCCGTGCACCGTCGCCTGATGGAAGAGCCAGGCCCGTGCATCTTTGGGTGTGCTCGGGCGGCGGGTGGCGAGGACGACGCCGTGCTGCCTGTCGATCTCGGTCACGACGAAGAGCTTGCTGAAGGCAGGATGCGCGGCATCGGTGGCGGCCTCGGCAAGCACGAGCTCGGCGTAGCTCGTGGCGCTCAGGTCTGCGACGCGTGGCGAATGGTTGGCGATCCGGAGCCGGCGCAATTCGACGTCTTCGCTGCCCGAGACGGCCACTTCGACGGTGGTTCGCAAGCCCCTCGCCTCGCTGGCAGCGGCATCGAATGCGGACCAGAAGGCGCCGTCGCCCTCGTCACGAAGGAAGAGACACGTGCCCCGACTGCCGAGGGCGGCGTCTTCGTGCCAGCGCGTGATCGCGATCCCGTTCCACTCGCTTCGGCCGCTACCCGAGGCCGTCAGGACGACGTGGTAATTGCCGTTGGAGAGCAGAGTCAGTGCCACGTATGACGATAGGCCGCAGGCGCGTGGCGTCGCAGCAGCGAACCGGGCGGCGCACGGTAGGACCCGTCCGACGAATGGCGGTCAGGCAGGCGGACACGGCCCGGGTCATGGGCCGTCTGGGTGTCGTCCTGATCCTCCATGAACTAGGATCATCCGAACCGACTCCATCTCCGCAACAAACCTGGACTGAACCATGCAAGTGCTGCTCAACACAGACCACCACACGGACGGCCGCCAGGCCATGTCCGACCACCTGGAATCGGTGGTGAAGGAAGCGCTCGGCCACTACGGTGAGCGCATCACCCGTGTCGAAGCGCATCTGACCGACGCCAACGGCGCCGGCAAGGGCGGGGTCGACGACATCCACTGCACGCTGGAAGCGCGCCCGGTCAACCACGAGCCGATCGTCGTCAAGGACCGCGCCGGTACCGCGCACCAGGCCATCCAGGGTGCCCTGCGCAAGCTCGAGCGTGCGCTCGCCAGCTCGTTCCAGAAGCACGAGCCGCGGCACACGCCGCGCGCCGTCAACCCGCCGGAACCTTTCGATGGCTGACGGTCATCCGCGCCCGCGGCGCGGCGGGCGCGAGCGCGAGGGCAATCGCCATGGGCGCCCTCGCGGGTGTCACGCGGAGGTCGAGCCTCCAAACGCGTCGCGGTGGTCGGCGCGGCCGTAGTGGTCGAACAGGAGCTGCTCCTGTTCCGGACTCGGCAACGCCTGCGCGTCGTAGGCCGGCGCGTCCTTGATGGCCTGTCGCGTCAGCTCGACGGCCACGGTCGCGTCGAGCCAGCTGATGTCGACGATCCATTGCGGCGCCACCAGCGTCCGATGCCCGAGCCACCAGTCGCTGGTGTTGACCACGAGGTAGCGAACGGCCCACGCCTGGTCGTCGACCAGAAAGGATTCGACGTGACCGATGTCGCCATCGGCGGCGTGGACGTGATAGCGCTCGACGGCCCGGCTGCTGCGCAGGTGCGGATCGTCGCCTCGGTCTCGATGCAGCCTGAGCTGGGCGTCGACGAACTTCTGCCTGGCGCGTGCCTCGGTGGGCAACTCCACGCTGCCGTAGCCCGCCAGGCTCATTCCAGGTCGCGCACCGCCACCCCAGAGTTGCCCCTCGCCCCAGTAGAACGGATAGCCGTAGTAGCCGAACTGCTCCACTTCATGCTGCCGCGACACCGGCTTGCTGGTGTCGACGTCGGGGCTTCCCTTGACCTGCGCCCGCGTCACCGAAGTCGACAGGGACTTGCCCGCACCATGGACCCCTCGGAGCGCGAGTGGCGAAATCAGGACGGTCCGGCCGCCGAGCCAGGGACCGGTCTCGACGACGAAGAAGCGGACGGTCCAGGACTGGTCATCGAAATAGCAGTCCCGGATCTCACCGATCGGGCCGTCGGTCGCTTCGAGCGAGACGCCGTAGAGGTCGTCGACGTTGCGTAGCATGTGTGTTCCTGGTCTGTTCGTGCGGGTTGCCTGGGCGGGTTGCCTGGGCGGGTTTCCTAGATACCTAGATACGCGAGATGTCTGTTTCCGGGACCGGGTAGCCCGACCAGTAGTCGGTCTGCCCGTAGTGCCGGTAGAGGCGGTCTTCTTCGGCGCGATCGGGCGCCGCCTGCGGGTCGTAGGCGGGCGCGTCCTTGACGGCCTGGCGTGTCATCGACACGGTCACGCTTTCGTCTGACCAGTCGACGGATTTGATCCACTGCGGCGAGACGAGCACCTGGTGCCCGAGCCACCAGTTGCTGGTGTCGACCACGAGATAGCGAACCGACCAGGTCTGGTCGTCGATCAGCATGCCTGCGACGTGCCCGATGTCGCCGTCGCTCGCATGGATGTGATATCCAGCGACGGCGTTGCAGCTGCGAAGGTTGGGGTCGTCGTGCTCGTGTCGTGACGCCTCGCGCCGAGCCATCTCGCGCTCGCCTTCGCCAGCAATCATGTCGGTGCTTCCGACTCCGGCGTAGCCCGGCATCATCAGGTTCGGATACATGCCGCCGCCCCAGTTGCCGGCACCGCCCCAGTAATACGGGTAGCCGTAGTAGCTCGAATACGTCATCTCGTGTTGCCGGGACACGGGCTGGTCGGTGTCGATGTCGGGACTGTTCCTGACCTGCTCCTGGCTGATCGAGGCTGGCAGCAGCTTCTGTTCCCAGTTCGGCGACCCGATGGCGATGGGCGACACCAGGACCTTGCGACTCGACAGCCACCCCCCGGTGTCGACGACGAGATATCGGACGACCCAGGCCGCGTCGTCGAAGTAGAAGTCCTTGACGTGGCCGATGACGCCGTCGGTGGCTCCGACGGCATAGCCTTCCATTTCCTTGGCGTTGCGCAACATGGTCGTGATCCTTGGGGTTTGATCGGCCGACTGTGCGCGTCAGGTCCGGGTCCGTCTGTCTGCTGGCGAACATTCAGGAAGCGCGACGAGTCCGTTCTGTGTGCTGGCGCACCGACCCGTCTGCGTTCCGTTCGTACAGTCGACACGGTTGCAGGGAGCATCATTTGAATTCGAGCCAGATTCGTGTCGTGAATGCTGAGTTGGCCGCCTTCGTGGAGCAGGCCAGGCGCGACCGCCCGCTGGCCTGGGCGGCGGTCGAGAGACTGCAACGCGCCTGCCTGAGCTGCCCGCCGGTGACGCCGCAAGGTTCGCTTCACGCGCTCGACGTGCTTCGCATCAGCCACCGCGAGGCTGTTGCACCGACTTCCGGTGCGTAAGGGCCCGTGCCACAGGGTTGTCGAGAGCCCTGACCCGCGCGCGTCGTTTTTCCTGTCTCCTATGTTCGCCAGCAGACAGACCGGGCAGCTCGGCGGGTTCACATTCGGTGGCAGGAATCGGTGGGCGCCCGGTGCAGGATGGCCTGTCGGCGCCGTCGCTTGGATACATGACGTCGATGAGCAAGAAAGAAAAGAGCGTGGCGGACTCACCGCGCGCAGATGACGATGCGGGTACGCAAGCCGCCGAGGGCGCCTGCACCGACGCGACCAAGATCTCCCACAAGGACTATTCCGCCCAGCTTCACGATCTCCAGATCGAGC
>JBDTCA010000173.1:0-4514 GCA_039923815.1 Caldimonas sp.
CTCGCTGGGGCAGGTGTTGACGACCTCGAGCCGGACGGCCTGGCCGAAATGGCGCGTCGTGAGCCCGGAACGCAGCGCCTGGCGCAGGTTGGTGACGTCGGCGTCGACCTCCAGATCGGAGTCGCGAGTGATCCGGAACTGCGAGAAGGCCTCGACCTCGCGACCCGGGAACAGCTCGCCGAGATGGGCGCGGATCACGCTCGTCAGCAGCACGAACGACTGCATCGGCTGGCCCTTGACGCGTGGCAGCTTGATGACACGCGGCAGCACCCGCGGCACCTTCACGATCGTCACCGTGTTGCGGCGACCGAACGCGTCCTTGCCGGCCAGCCGGGCGATGAAGTTGAGCGACTTGTTCGCGACCTGCGGGAACGGATGCGACGGATCGAGGCCGACCGGTACCAGCAGCTGGCGCACCTGCGTCTCGAAGAAGCGCGCCACCCAGCCCCGCTCGGCCTCGTTGCGGTCGGAGTGATTGACGATGCGGATACCGTCGGCGACCAGCGCCGGCATCACCTCGTCGTTGAAGATGCGGTACTGCTCGTCGATGAGCTCGTGCGCGGCGGCGGCGAGCGATCCGACGTCGGCCGCGGTGACGCCCGTGCCCGGCTGGCGTGACGCCTCCAGACAATCGGCGAAGCGCACCTCGAAGAACTCGTCGAGGTTGGAAGAGACGATGCAGACGTAGCGCAGGCGCTCGAGCAGCGGCACGTCGGCGCGCTGCGCCTGCGCAAGAACGCGCCGGTTGAACTCGAGGATCGCGCGTTCGCGATTGAGAAGTGCGGGCATCGCCACGCACACCGCGACGCCGGCAGGAGCACTCATGCCACGAGTGTAGGAGCGCGGATACGACGGGGTCGTGACGAGGGCCGGGGCGGCCCTCGCCTCCGGTCAGCGGGCGTCGGTGCTGAGCAGCTCGCCGAAGCCTTGCCAGAGCGTGCCGGTGAAGCGCGCCAGCTGGCCCTGCTGGATCGGGAAGTAGTCGGTCGGCGAGGTGTCGACCGTCATGCCGGGGAGCAGCAGCGGCAGCTTGACGCCCTTCAGGTTGGCGGCCTGCTTCATCACGTTCTCACGCGTGAGGTCGTTGCCGCACTGCTTGAGAATCTGCACCATCAACTGCGCCGTGATGTAGGCGTAGAGGTTGGAGGCATCCTTCGGGTCGCCGTCCTTGTAGTACTTGCCCATGAAGCCGCGCCACTCGAGCATCGAAGGATCGTCCTTCCACTGCGGGTCGTTCGGGTCCTTGTAGTACTGCATCGTCAGCAGGCCGGTCGCCTTGTCGAGACCGGCGGGCACCAGCACGGAGCCCACCGAAGCGCCGACGTTGTTGACGATGTGCAGCGGCTTCCAGCCCGAGTCCCAGGCCTTGCGGATGGCCTGCGCCGCGAACTTCGGCGTCGTGATGTTGATGAACGTGTCGGCGCCCGAGCCTTGCAGCGTGATGATCTGCGAGTCGACCGTGGGGTCGGTGACTTCGTAGCTCGCCTTGGCAACGATCATCTTCGCATTGGCGCCGGTGAGCGTGTCCTCGACGCCCTTCAGCAAGTCTTTGCCGAAGTCGTCGTTCTGGTACAGGATGGCGATCTTCGCGTTGGGCTTGTTCTTCAGGAGGTAGCGCGCATAGATCGCGCCCTCGGCGGCATAGCTCGGGTTGAAGCCCATCGTCCACGGGAAGTTCTTCGGATCGCCCCACTTCGTGGCGCCGGTCGCCAGCAGCAGGTGCGGCACCTTCTTGGCGTTGACGTATTTCTGGATCGCCGAGTTCGGCGCCGTGCCGAGGTCCTGGAACAGCGCCAGCACCTGGTCCTGCTCGACCAGGCGGCGCACCTGCTCGACGGTCTTGGCCGGGTTGTAGCCGTCGTCGAGGCTGATCAGGTTGATCTTGCGGCCGTTGACGCCGCCGTTCTCGTTGATCATCCTGAAGTAGGCGCTGTGCAGCTTGCCGATCGTGCCGTACGCCGAGGCCGGGCCGCTGTAGGGCATGGTCTGGCCGAGCTTGATCTCGGTGGCCGAGGCACCCGGGCCGTACTTGGCGGCCTGCGCCATGGCGTTGGCGCCGAGGAAGGCCAGGGACGCCGCAGCGGCCAGGGCGGTGCGACGGGAAACGCGGGAAAGCTTCGGTGTCATGTCTTGCTCCTTTGGACGGGTGAACTCACAACGCTGGCCGGCGCCGGCCGCCGACGCGCCAGCCGGGTCCGGATGATCCGGATAAACCCTGCGACCCCGGTCGGCATCACGTACATGAAGGCGATCAGCACGATGCCGTAGATCGCCCAGGGCGCCGCCTTCGAGATCTGCTCGGCGACGTTCGGGATGAACTGGATGAAGATCGCGCCGAAGAAGGCGCCCGAGATCGACGCCAGGCCACCGATGACGACGCCGACGAGCAGCGTGATCGACAGGAAGATGGTGAACGAATCCGGCGCCACGAACTGGATCGCGAGGGCGCCGAGCGCGCCGGCCACGCCGGTGTAGAGCGCCGAGACGCCGAAGGTCATCGACTTCACCAGCGCCGTGTTGACACCCATCGCCTGGGCAGCGATCGGCTGGTCACGGATCGCGACCATGGCGCGACCGATCCGGCCGCGCAGCAGATTCCAGCCGAGCACGAACAGAAGCACGACCCAGAACAGGCAGAAGAAGTAGAGCCACTGGTCGGCCGAGATGCCGAGCGCCGCGGCCCACGCCGGCGGGTCGGGCTTGAGGATGACGATGCCCTGCGCGCCGCCGGTCCAGGCCTCCAGGCTCTTGTGCTTGAGGATCTGCGGCATCGCCACGCCGAGAGCAAACGTGGCGAGCGCCAGGTAGAGCCCTTCGAGGCGTAGCGCCGGCAGGCCGAACAGGAAGCCGGCCACGAAGCAGACGGCGCCGGCGGCGGGGATGGTGGCCCAGTAAGGCAGCCCGGCGCTGTCCATCAGGATCGCCGTGGTGTAGGCGCCGATCGCATAGAAGGCACCGTGGCCGAGCGAGATCTGGCCGTTGAAGCCGGTCAGCATGTTGAGGCCGAGCAGCGCGATCGAGTAGGCCAGCACCAGCGTCATCTGGAAGATGCGGTAGTTGGCGATGAAGAACGGCAGCGCGCAGGCCAGTACGAACACGAGGACGAGGCCGGCGAGCTTGCGACCGTCGATGGCGGCCCTCGTCATACGCGCACCACGTGGACCTTGCCGAACATGCCCTGGGGCCGCACCACCAGCACGCCGACGATGACGATGAGCGCCACCGTGAGCTTGAGCTCGGTGCCGATGTAGGCGCCGACGATGTTCTCCAGCACGCCGACGACGAAGCCGCCGAGCACCGCGCCGCCGGGGCTGTCGATGCCGCCGAGCAAGGCGCCGGCGAAGGCATAGAGCAGGATGCCGCTCATCATGTTCGGCTCGAGGAAGACCGTCGGCGCCACCATCATCCCCGCGACGCTGCCGATCGCCGCGGCCAGGCCCCAGCCGAGCGCCAGCATCCAGCCGACGCGGATGCCGACCAGCTTGCTCGAAACCGGGTTCTGCGCCGCCGCCCGCATCGCCAGCCCGAGCGGCGTGAAGCGGAAGAACGCGAACAGCAGCGCCAGCACGATCAGCGTGATCGCCATCGAGCCGAGCTCGTGCGAGGACACGTACGAGTTGCCGAACAGCGGCTGGTCCGGGAACGGGCTCGGGAACGGCTTGATGGTGTACGAGAAGATCCAGCCGGCCAGGCTGTTGAAGATCACCAGCAGCGCGATGAAGACGATCACCACCGCCAGGATCGGCGCGTTCTCGACCGGCCGGATGATGACCCGCTCGATCACCACGCCGAGCACGAAGGCGCCCGCCACGGTGATGACGAACGCGCCCCAGTACGGCACGCCGGCCTGGATCAGCGCCCAGGCGATGTAGGTGCAGAACATGGCGAGCTCGCCCTGCGCGAAGTTCACCAGGTGGGTGGCCTGATAGATCATCACCAGTGCCAGGGCGACGCTGGCGTAGATGCCACCGGTGGCGAGGCCGGAGAAGATCTGGTGCAGCAGCTGGTCCATGGCGGATCAATAGCCGAGATAGGAACGGCGGATGGACTCGTCGCTGCGGATCTCGGCCGCCGGACCGGAGACCACCACGCGACCGGTCTCGAGCAGGTAGGCGGTGTCGGCCAGCGCCAGCGCCATCGCCGCGTTCTGCTCGACCAGCAGCATGCCGATGCCTTCGCTCTCGTTGATCGCCTTCAGGATCTCGAACAGGTGGGCGACGATCAGCGGCGCCAGCCCGAACGAAGGCTCGTCGAGCAGCAGCAGGCGCGGCCTCAGCATGAGCGCGCGCGAGACGGCCAGCATCTGCTGCTCGCCGCCCGAGAGCGTGCCGGCCTGCTGCTTGTGGCGCTCCTTCAGGCGTGGGAAGTGGGTGTACATGCGCTCGCAGTCGGCGCCAACCGCGGCCCGGTCGCGCCGCGTGTGCGCCCCCAGCCGCAGGTTCTCCTCGACGCTCAGCGCCAGGAAGGTGCCGCGGCCGTCGGGCACGTGGGCGACGCCCTGACGAACGATGGTC
>JBDTCA010000174.1:0-3453 GCA_039923815.1 Caldimonas sp.
CCTCCAACTGCTGGAAGATGCGCTGCAGCGGAAAACGTTGCCGGGCGGGTGCGTGACCGATCGTCTCCAGCCGGGCGAATTCGAGCACGTGGGTCATGTAGCTCTCGAGGTCTTCCACCAGTTCCGCAACGCGCGTCAGCGAGTGGCCTTGGACGCCCTGTGCAGGTGCCGCGCCCGGCCCCGAATGCGCCACGAGCTTCATGGCGTGAACCCGCTGTCGCAAGTCATGGCTCGCACTGGCGAAGAATGCGGAGCGCGCGGCAAGCTCATGCGCCGCCGCGCTTCGAAGCCCTTCCACTTCGGAATTTCGCTGGCGCAGTTCGAGAACGAGCAGGTCGACCTCGTCGCTGCGCAGCAGATATCGTCGTACGCCGGAGACGACGGTGTGAAAGGTCATCCAGAGAATCGAGGCCAAGGCACCAAGCAGGACTGCGAACGTGCTGATTCCGACCCAGTCGGCGTGGCCAAGCTTGTAGGCCATGACGAGCCATAGCGAAAGCAGATACACGGCGCAGGCGGCTGGCGACGCCGGGGCCATGGCAATGCAGGCAATGCTCAGCATGACGAAGGCGAGGAAGACGACGAGCGTCGTCAAGTCCAGGGATGAACTAACGAAGATCGTCGCAGTCCAGACCCAGTGGCCCGCTCCGAGAACAACCGCGAGGAGCGGGGCAAGACGAAGCGCAGGATTGCACGCGACCTCGACCGGCGAGGCCCGAACCACTGGTATGTAGAGCAGCGAGCGGAGTGCAATGCTGGCGACGCTCTCGAGAAACCACCATCGCATCAGCTGTTGACTCACCGCCCCGTCGATGTGCGCAGCCCAGTAAACCAACCCAACCGCAACGGCGTATGCCCCCTGCAAAACCGGAATCTGCTCTTTGACGAAGTCACGGGTCGCGCGCGTCACTGGGAACAGCCATCGCCAGCCCTGCTTCTCCGACCGCGTGAGAGCTGACGTGGCCGCCATCTCGGCTGGGGTGTAGCCCTGGAAACCGCGTGCTCCCGACCGAGGCGCCCCATGGAGACTGGAGCGGCTCACCCGGTTCCCCGATGGTGCAGTCGCTCGCCCTGGCGGTGATCAGGCCCGGCGTCGATGAGCCCCAGCTCGATGGCGCGCGCCACTGCGTGGGCGCGACTACCCGCATTGAACGCCTGCAGAATGGCAGTCACCAGGTTGTTGACAGTCCCCTCGGCGATATGCAGTTCCGCCGAAATCCGGCGCGACGTCAGGCCGGACCGGATCAGCTCGAGCAGCTGTGTCTGACGCCGTGTGAGCCGGATCGCGGTCTGTTTATGGGCCGGAACTTCCTCGCGAAACGAAGACACTCCGTCGAGAATCGAGCGAACAGCCGCCCTGAATTCAAGGAACGGGGTGGCCTTGGCGACATATCCCAGAAACCCCCACTGGCGAATCTTGTCGAAGTATTCGGGACTGTCGAACGCGCTGATGACGCAGGTTCGCCCGGCCAGACCTCGGACGCGGATCTCTTTGGCCAGGGACAGGCCGTACGCACCCGGCACGTCGAGATCGAGAAAGATCCGGAACCATGCCTCCGGCTCCTGATCGAGCAGTTGAATCGTCAACTCCGCATTCGAACTGAGCACCGGGGAGAAATCCCCCAACTCACACGCCACGAGGTTGGCTGTCGCCTCTCCCACCAGGGGATGATCCTCAACGATCAGCACCCTTGCAGTCATGGTGCGTATGGCTGTCGCGTCGGGTGCTGGACCAAACGCGATCTCGGCGATTTCCGACCCGTTCGCCCGCGGCTGCCGCCCTCGGTGCGGGAGTGATGACCTGCACGCTGACGGTGCCCCGCCGAGCTCTTCGTTACCGCTGCCGCGAAGAAATTACGGTCGATCCGACGCGAGCCTGCCGGTACGACGAATGAGGAGTTCGGCCGTCGTGCCGAGACCTGCTGCCAGAGCGAAGATGGCAGAGAGTGACGGCTGACGGTGGCCGTTCTCCAGCAGACCCACGTACGTACGATCGACATTTGAAACCTGCGCCAAGGCCTCCTGAGTCAACCCCGCCGCCAGCCTTGCTTCCTTGATCACGGCCGCGAAGGCTCGAATCAAGGAAGGGTCGCGCGCGCCGGTCATGCATCACTATTTGCAGCGCTGCGACCATTGTCTACAGACAATAGTCGCGTTACACCTTCGCCCGTCCGTCTGGGCAGAGCTCCTCGGTCGCGCACTGCGCACACCGCGCGTTCGCAGTACTCGACGGACAGCATGCGGCAGTGCTGCTGAGCCCGCCTGCATTTCCGCCAGTTCCTTGGCTGAGGTTGATCTTCGACATCCTGCCGGCGGCCGTGCCGATCGACAACCTCGTGCTCGGCCAACCCAAGTCGGCACTTTTTGGCGCGCTGATCGCGTTCGTCGCCTGCCACTACGGCCTGCTCATCAAGCCCAAGACCGAGAGCCTTGGCGCCGGCACGACCTCGTCCGTCGTCAGCTCTATCACCGTCGTGATCGTCGTCGACGCTGTCGTCGCAGTCATGTTCAGCGACGTCGGGCTCTTGTGATGACGCCGGTGATCGAAGTCGCCGCCGTGAGTGCAACGCTCGGCGGCAACGTCATGCACCGCGAACTGAGTCTGGAGGTGGAGCAGGAGAAGCGCTCGGCATGTCGGGGTGTCGGGCGGTGGCAAGACGACGCTGCTGCGCGATATGCTCGACATGCGCGGCCGGACTGAGGAAGGATCCGAATCTTCTGGCACCCGCTTGGCGAGTGCTAGAGCAGCGACCTCGAGAAGGTGCGCCACAGCCGCGACTTGCTGTTCCAGGAAGGGGCCCGTGTTCTCGACACCCATCGTGTTCAAGAACGTCGCCCTCCCGGTGCAGCAGCTGAAAACCTTGCCCAAGAGTCTGGTGCACGAGCTCGTTCTGCGTACGCGATCCTGCCTCAGCGGCGTCTGCCACACCTGCGAGCGCGGCCTCGTCTCCGGGTCCGTGCGCAACTAGCCTGGACCGCTCGATCCACCGACAGCCGGAAACGCCCTGATCGGCTGCTCCCGGCCGCTGGACGATGTCGTGATCGACATCTGATCAGGCCGCCGCGGCACTTGGGAAACTGCCGCACACGGGCGCGGACAAACGTCCGTTTTTTAGGACCGCATTAGGACCGGGCGTCGTAAAAGACAAAAGGCTTAGCGGGCACTAACCTGCTAAGCCTCGTCTTTACTGGTCGGGACGGCGGGATTCGAACTCGCGACCCCTTGCACCCCATGCAAGTGCGCTACCAGGCTGCGCTACGCCCCGTCAGTCGTGGATTATAGGTGCCCGTGCATCGTTCATAGCGCGAGCAGCCCGCGGATCGACATCAGTTCCTGGCGAACTTGCGCTGCCGAAAGCGTCAGCGGCTCGCCGTCCGCCAAGGACGACGGTTCGACAGCACCGGCTTCGCCTTCGGCAGACGCACCGTCGCCGTTCGACGTTCGGACCTCCA
>JBDTCA010000175.1:0-14255 GCA_039923815.1 Caldimonas sp.
CGAGGAAGTGGGCCACGGCCTCGTCGCGGGGCATGACGCGGCGCGTGACCGGCTCGTCCTTGCGCGACAGCTCGGTCATCTTCGCCTCGATCGCGGCGAGGTCTTCCGGCGTGAACGGCCGCTTGTACGAGAAGTCGTAGAAAAAGCCGTTTTCGATCACGGGGCCGATCGTGACCTGTGCCTCCGGGTAGAGCTCCTTGACAGCGTGGGCGAGCAGATGCGCCGTCGAGTGGCGGATGACGTCGAGACCCTCGGCGTCCTTGTCGGTGACGATCGCGAGCTGCTCATCGTGGTCGATCGAGAAGTTGGTGTCGACGACGCGGTGCGAAGAGCCGCTGCCGATGCGGCCGGCAATCGCAGCCTTGGCGAGACCGGCGCCGATCGAGGCCGCGACTTCGGCCACCGTCACGGCGCCTGGATACTCGCGGCGAGAACCGTCGGGCAGTTGAATCGAGATCATGGACGAGCTCCGGAAATGAAAAAGCGCGGGCCGGCCGCGCTTGTTCGAACGAAGAGGAACGGGATGCGGACGCGCGACGTCTACGCCCCCCGACGGGAGGTGGTAGTTCGCGGCGTCATGACCGCGTGGCCGTTCGCGCTCTTGTTCATCATGGGGAGCAGCGATTGTAGGTGAGCGGCTTCAGAACGACAGGATGGAGACGTTGGCGACGCGCTCGATGAACCACACCGTGGCGACCACGATCGCCACGACCGAGCCGCCGCCGACGACCACCTTCGCATAGCCCGGACGCTGCCTGAAGGCGAACAGCAGCGTGGTCGCGACGGCGACGATGCAGAGCTGCCCGAGCTCGAGGCCGACGTTGAACTGAAGCAACGCCCACGCGAACGCCGAGCGAGGCAGGTTCAGCTCGGCGAGGACGCTGGCGAAGCCGAAACCGTGAATCAGCCCGAAGAAGAACGTGACGACGACACGCTTGACCGGAAAGATCGGCAGCAGATTGTCGAGCGCGGCCAGGGCAATGGTGACGGCGATCGCCGGCTCGATGAACGACGACGACAGCGAGACGATCTTCAGGGCGGCGAGGCAGAGCGTGATCGAGTGCGCGACGGTGAACGCCGAGACGATGCCGACGATGGGCCAGACCGCTTGCGACAGCCGTTCCACCGGCTGCCAGCCGGTGGGCGTGCGCCGCATCACGGAAGGCAGCAACAGGCAGAGCAGGAAGAGAACGTGGTCGTAGCCGGTGAGGATGTGGCGAATCCCCTCGGCCAGGAACTCCCACCGCGACGGCGCCGCCGCAGCGCCCGCCGAGTTCGAAGAAGTCGGGTCGGATGCCGACGCCGCAGGCGCCTTTCCGGTCGTGGCGCCTGCCGACGACAAGGCTCCGGGCTCCAGCACCGACAAGGCGACGTCCTGTCCAGGCCGTTGCACCTTGGCGATGCCGCGGTGCGTGGGGTCGACGTCGGCGAAAAGCGCGTAGGCGATCTTCGGCGCGCCGACGACCGTGCAGGTCGAAGTCAGGTACAGCACGGCATAGGCACCGTCGTTGCGGCGCTCCAGGCCGCGCCCGGTCGGCGTCAGCGGACATCCTTCGATGGTCATGCGCTGCAGCGCATAGGCTTCGATCCGTGGCCAGGCGCCGCGCACTTCGCCCCAGGTGAGCTTGCCGTCGGCATCGCTGTCGAGGTCGAGAGCGACATCGAGGTCGCGCAAGGCGATGTCCCAGCGCACGTCGAGCTTTCCGGGCGCGAGGTCGATCTGAAGATAGGAGTCGCTCGACTTGTGGGCCTGCGCGAACGGGGCGATCGACAGCACGCACAAGGCGAGCGCCAGACGCAAGACGATTCGGCACCGGGCAAGACGCACGAAGAGGCGACCCACGCTGTCAGAGCAACGCATCGATCCGCCGATCATGAAGGCCTTGAGCGGCCTTCATCTTTCGCGCCTCCTCGATGGCCGTTGCCTGTCCGGTGGCGCGGGCGGCCTGCGCGAAGACCAGCAGATCGAGCGGCTCACGCTGCTGGGTCAGGTCGCCTCGCGCCAGCGCCAGCGCCTTGTCCGGCGCCCGCTCGACGACGAGCGCGAACATGGCCTGCTCGCGACCGTGGAACACGCGCGCATCGGGCCGCTCGTTGGCCAGCGCAATGCGATCGTGCATCTCGTCGACATCACGCCGTGTCGTGCTCGGGCTCGCGGAAGGAGCCAGCGTGCCGGCAATGGCCAGACGCAGGAGCACGGGGTCGGTGCGGGTTTCGTCCTTCAGAACGGCCAGTGCCTCGGTGGGTCGGTGCTGCGCGATCAGGAAGTCGGCGTAGGCGATCCTGGCGTAGGTGTCGGGACCGAGCCGGAGCACGGCGCGATAGGCGGCGTCGGCGGCCGCAGCGCGTCCGTCGCGCTCTTCGAGCTCGGCCACCGACGTCGTCAGCCAGCCGCGGGCCGCGGGCGGCAGGCGGGGATCGGCGAGGAGGCTGGCGAACGTTTGTCGAGCGACAGTGACGTCACCGCGCAGGGCCGCGTTCTCGGCCAGACAAGCAGACGCATAGAGGGCGACACCGGCAGCGCCGACGTGCCGGCACGCCATGTCGGATTCGGCGTACTTGCCCTGCACTCGCAAGACGGTGGCGAGCGTGAGCCAGGCTTGCGACTGGCGCTCACCACCCGGCCGGGCCAGCAGCAGGCGCAAGTTGGCCACGGCAGTGTCGAATTCGTGAAGGTATTGCTGGAGCGTGGCCTGCATCAGCAGCACGTCGGCTGGTGCAACCGCTGGATCAGGCCAGGAACGCAAGGCAGCGACGGCGAGACCCGCGAAACGCGGGTCACCGGACTCATGGGCCTGAGCGAGGTACTTGCGTGCGACCGAGACGGCAAGTGCCGCATCCTTCGGGTTGGCGGCCAGGCGCTTCCTCAACTGCCTGTCTTCGCTGCGGCCGCTCGATGTCGCCGGCAGGACTTCGACGACCTCGTCGTCGCGGCTCGGCGTGATCGGAACGGCACACGCGCTCCAGGACGCGAGGGCCAAAAAAAGACCGGCTGCCATGGCGCCGGTCCGGGAGATCGAGAAATGCATCGGCAAGATCGTAGCGGTGGCGGGCTCGCGCCCGCCACCCGGATCAGTCGACGACGACCGGTTCGCTGACTTCGTCTTTCGGGCCCGTGACGGCGCTCGTGTCGACAGGTTCGAGCATGTCGGCAGACGAAACGACGAGTCGTTTCAGGTAGGCGATGAAGCCGTCGATCGACGCACTCGCGCTGGCGGGTACCTCGCTCGTGGCCGGCGTGTCCGGCGTGTTCTGGAAATCGCTGCCACCGCACGCGGTAAGGACAGCGGCGACCGAAAACGCCACCCAGATTGATTTCTTCATGCGCACTCTCCTTACCTGGCACCCGGCAGCGGCGTGCCGAGATACGGGAAGCCGGGCAGCAATGGGCCCGCCGCCTTGACCTTCGCGCCGGCCTGGTCGACGCCGTCGTGAAGGTTGTACGCCATCGTGCCGAGCGGAACATTGCTCGGGTTTCAGGTGGCGCCCAGCTTGTAGGTGTTCGCTGCACCGTTGGCCTGGCACAAGCCGCCCATCATCGCGACCAGCGAGATGTCGACGACGTCATCGCTGGGACGGCGACCGTTCGGGTAGCCCGCCAGATCGCCGCCGGGTCCGGCAAGCAGGCCGCCGAGCAGACCGAGGCGGTTCTGCGAAGCTTCAGCGGTGGCCGGAATGGCGGTGTTCAAGCGAAGGATTTCCGCGGCAACGCCTGTGGCGGGCGTGTTCGTGAATGCCTTCGGTTGGGTCACGCCCGGGATGCCGGTCAGGAACGTCGTCACCAGGTCAGTGCGCGGGAAGTTCTTCGGCGCGATGTTCGGCGTTGCCAGCGCGATCTCGATGAGCGCGGGCAGCGTCGGGTTCGTCACGTACTTGCCGAAGCCGGTCGCCAGACCGTCCTGGAACGGCTTGGAGCCATTGAAGCGGTCCTTGTCGGGCAGGCCGATGACGACTTCGTTGATCAGCGGATGACCGAGGCGCGACACCTGTGTCCAGGCACCACCGACGATCGCGGCCGTGTTGTAGCCCGTTTTCGGCGCATTGCTCAGCAACTGACCCTGGCGCAGGCTGGCCGTGGTCCAACCGCCGATGACCGGGTCGCCACCCGCGGTGAGACAGCTCGTCGGCACTTCCATCTCGAGCGAGGTGACGTTCTTGTCCTTCAGGTCGTCGGTGCCGGCGTCCTTCTTCGTAGGATCGAGCACGAAGGCCGCTTCCGCAGGCGTGAAGTCAGCAGCTCCCGGGACGTTGATCAGGTCGAAGATCACGCCGAGGTTGACCGCAAAGGGGTCCTTGCGCTGGCCGACGAAGACTTTGCCGGGCGTCGTGCAGCCGGGGATGTTGACGTTGTAGACGTGCTGCGCCGCATACCCGGCGTAGTCGGGGATCGTCTTCGTGCCGATGTTGTCGGAAGGCTTCGCGAAAGTCGCGCTGCCACCGGTCACGTTGGTCACCGACGCACGGGTACCGGTACGCCGGTCGCCACGGACGACATCGACGGTGAAGGTCTCGTTGACGTTCAGGGCAGCGGCATTCGGCGCGCTCACCTGACCCGACTGGGTCAGCGGAATCGGAACCGCCATCCCGTTGATCGGCAGCGTCGTGCTCTTGAGCGAGTTGTTGAATCGGAACTGGAAGGTGATGTGTTCCTTGCCATCGCCGACGTTGTCGATGTGAATCTCGTACAGCGCATTGGGATCGAGCTTGAAGTAGTTCGGACCACCGTAGGCATCTTGCAGCGGCTGGTAGTTCGCGACCAGCGTCACGAAGCCGGCACGGCCGGTCTCGTAGCTGTTGAACATGTAGAAGTCGGTGCCGTCGACTTTCGGCGTGGCAGTGATCGAGGGTGCTTCGCGGTGGCTGGAGGCCTGGGCCGTGACGGCCGTCAGGCTGCACAGCGCCGCGATCGCGACGACGACAGGCGACAGCTGTCGCTGCGCATGCGAACTTTGTTTCTTCATTCCTTGACTCCTGGTGGTGGACTGACTTCGGGTTCGCCTGGCTTATCCAGGATGTCAGCCGCATACGTCACCGGAATGGGATTGGATGCGCCAACCGGCCATTTTTCGAGCGATCGATCGTCCGGCGTGTAAGACGACGGCCCGGCCGGGTGTGATCGCAACAGGGCATCGCCTGCTTACGACACATACTGGTCGATCACTCCGAAAGCGGTCCGTGACGATTCCCTTGCAGGTGTTCCTACGTCGAAGCCGCACGCCCGGCTTCGCCTTTTTGCTGACTGTCGTGCTGGGTCACGGCATGGCGAGCGCCACCGAATCCTGCAGCGTCACCAGCGCGAGGGCGGTCGCACCGGTCGTCGAGCTCTACACATCGGAAGGTTGCAGTTCCTGCCCGCCCGCGGACCGCTGGCTCTCGAAGCTCAAGGGAGACCCCACGGTCGTCGCCCTCGCCTTCCACGTCGACTACTGGGATCGCCTCGGCTGGAAAGATCGTTTTGCCAGGGCCGGCTTCACGACGCGACAGGCGTCGCAGCAGGCCAGCAACGGGGCTCGCTTCAGCTACACGCCGCAGGTCGTCGTCGATGGTCGGGACCGCACGGACTGGCCGTCGGCCGCCATCACCGGCTCGGCGCGGCCCACCGCCCCCGTGCAGCTGACGCTGGCCCGCGACGGCGATCTCGTGACCGCCACGGTCGTGCCCGGCGCAGACGCGCCGAAGCGGCTGGCGGCCTACTGGGCGGTCACCGAACAGGGCCATGTCAGCACCGTCAAGGCGGGCGAGAACGACGGCACGACGCTGCACCACGACTTCGTCGTCCGCGACTACGAGCCTGTGGCGGCTTGGGCAGTGCGTACCGGCGTGGCACAGACGATCCGCTTCCAGCCGGCGACGCCGGTCGACCCCGGCCACCCGCGCAGCATCAACGTCGTCGTCGTCGATGCCGCGACCGGCCGGCCGGTTCAGGCCCTCAAGATCGGCTGCTGAGTGCCGTCAGCCGGCGCGCAACGCAGCCCTCAACTCGACACCAATCTCGGGCTTGGCAGCGAACGGGTCGGTGGGGTTGCGAGACTGCACGATGTCTTCCAGCCGCGTCTGCACGCTCGCCAACGATTTGGGGTGGCTGTAGATGTAGAAGCGGCCGGCATCGACGGCGTCGAACACGAACTGGGCGACCTCGGCCGCCGTCAGCTTGCCGCGGCCGACCGCACGGTCGCTCATCGCCTTGCCGATCAGCTGGCTCTTCGTGGGCTTGTCAGCGGCGAGATCGCCGGGCCGGTTGCGCTGGCTCTCGGTGATGCCGGTCGGCACGAAGAACGGGCAAAGCACCGAGGCACCGATCTGGTCGGTGACGAGGCGCAAGTCCTGATACAGCGTTTCGCTCATCGCCACCACCGCGTGCTTGCTGACGTTGTAGATGCCCATGTTCGGCGCGTTGAGGAGCCCCGCCATCGACGCCGTGTTGACGATATGGCCTTCGTAGCCTGAATCCGCGCTGGCCGCGGCCAGCATCATCGGCGTGAAGACTCGCAGGCCGTGCGCGACGCCCATCAGGTTGACGCCGATGACCCAGTCCCAGTCGGCCGCCGTGTTCTCCCAGATCAGGCCACCGGCGCCGACGCCGGCGTTGTTGAAGACGAGGTGCGGCGCCCCGAAGCGCTCTGCCGTGGCGCGGCCGAGCGCCTCGACTTCAGCGGCCTTCGAGACATCGACCCGGAACGGCAGCACGCTGGCGCCGAGGCCGGCGATCTCCTTGGCCGCGGCGTCGAGCGCGTCGGCCTGGACGTCGGCCATGACGACGTTCATGCCGCGCCGCGCGGCGATGCGCGAGGCCTCGAGGCCGAAGCCCGAGCCGGCGCCGGTGATGACGGCCGTGCGGCCCTGATAGGTTTTCATGCGTGCTCTTTCCTGAGAGGCTTGATGTGGAACCCGGCGCGCGGGAAGTGGACGTGGACCGCCCCGGCCCGAGGATCGTTGCGGGCGACAACGACCTCGTCGGCATCGAGCCCGACCAGGCTGCCGGCGATCTCGTCGTGCGCGTAGTCGGCCGCGGCCACCGTCACTGCATCGCCTGCAGAGTGGCCCTGCCCTGGCGCCACCGCAACCGGCGCATGCGCAGCGGCGCCAGCCGAGACCGCGATCGCCTCGTCGCTCGACAGCGGCGTCGGCGAACCGTGGCCGAAGGCGGCGATACGGTCGTACCAGGCGGCCGTGTGCACGTGGCCGTCGAGACGTGCCGCGATCACAGGCGCACGGCGCACGAACCAGATCGACTGCGCCGCGGAGAAGTCGGCGATGCACGGCTGGTGGCCAAGCAGGAACGGCCGGCCATCGGCGAGCAACGCTTCGAGCCGCGACACGTAGACATCGAGCATCGCGCCGCCATCGGCGACCGGCGCACGACGCATCGCCGGGTTCATGGCCGCGCGGTCGGCAGCGAACGCCTGCAGGAATTCGGCGGGAGCGCCGGCGAAGATGTGGGCAACACCCGCCGGCTGCATCGTGAACGGCACCGCCGTCCAGAACAAAGAGGTGTCGGCCCACTGCGCGACGATCTCGTCGAGGCCTGCGGTCGATGCGGGGTAGAGCGGCGGATCCGGCTCGAGGCGATCGATGACTCGGCACATCAATGCCGAATCGCAATACACGTCGGCGCCGATCTGCAGGAAGGGCGTCCGCCGGTAGCCGCCGGTCAGCGCCACCACGTCGGGCTTCGGATTGATCACCGGCACGATCACCGAGCGCCAGGCCAGGTTCTTCATGCCGAGCACGAGCCGCACCTTCTCCGAGAACGGCGAGCCCTGGTAGTGGTGGAGGATGAGCGCGCTCATGGTCGCCTGGCTGACGCGACTAAGCCACGTCGACGAGTTGCTTGCCGAAGTTGCGGCCCTTCAGCAGCCCGAGGAAGGCTTCGGGCGCCGCCTCGATGCCGCGCGCGACGCTCTCGCGATATTTCATCTTGTGGGTGGCCACGAGCGTGCCGAGTTCCTTCAGCGCCTCGGGCCAGACCTCCATGTGTTCGCTGACGATGAAGCCCTCGAGCGTCAGGCGCGACTGCAGCAGCAGTGCCGGCTGGGCGAGCGGAATCGGCGCGCCGTCGTAGCCGCTGATCATTCCGCAGAGGGCGATACGGCCGAACGCGTTCATGCGCGCGAGCGTGGCGTCGAAGACGGCGCCGCCGACGTTCTCGAAGCACCCGTCGACGCCGTCGGGCGTGGCTTCCTTCAGTGCCTTGTAAAGCGACTTCGGATCGGTGTGCGACTTGTAGTCGATGCAGGCGTCGAAGCCGAGTTCGCCAGTCACATAGGCGCACTTTTCGGCACCGCCGGCGATGCCGACGGCGCGGCAGCCGCGCGCCTTCGCAAGCTGACCGACGACGCTGCCGACGGCGCCGCTCGCGGCGCTGACGACGATCGTCTGGCCGGCCTTCGGCTGGCAGATCTTCATGAGTCCGTACCAGGCCGTCACGCCGGGCATGCCGACGGCGCCGAGGTAGGCCGAGAGCGGCACGTGGGTGGTGTCGACCTTGCGCAGCGTGCCGACGGCGTCGCCGTCGACGAGCGAAAACTGCTGCCAGCCGCCGAAGCCGACCACGTTGTCTCCGACCTTGTAGCGATCGTTCTTCGATGCGACCACTTCTCCCGCGGTGCCGCCCTGCATCGTCTGACCGAGCGGTTGCGGCTGAGCGTAGCTCTTGGCGTCGTTCATGCGGCCGCGCATGTACGGATCGAGACTCAGGAAGCGATTGCGGACCAGCACCTGGCCTGCAGCGGGCTCGGGGACCGCCGCCTCGACGAGGCGGAAGTTGTCGGCCGTGGCCTCGCCATCGGGGCGCGAAACGAGATGGATCTGCTTGTTGACGTTGGTCATGGTGATCTTTCTAGTCGGAAGCGTTGGGACGCTCGATGCGCCTGCCGCCCGCGGGCAGGCCTTTGAGGTACTTGAAGGTGGCGGTGGCATGGGCCACGAGCAGGCCACCGGTGTCGTGCACCGACGATTCGCAGAACGCGAGCGACGTCGTGCGGTGCAGGCGTCTGGCGCTGCAGAGCAAGCGGCCGAGCCCGGGCCGCATGAAGCTCGTCTTCATCTCGATGGTGACGACGCCGAGCGTATCCGACATGCCTGTGTCGTCGGGGCTGCGCGCAGCGTGCGCCATCGTCACGTCGAGCAGCGTCATCGTCACGCCGCCGTGAGCGACGCCCCAGGAATTGGTGAGCGACTCGACGAGGTCGACTGCCATCTCGGCCTCGCCCTTCTCGAACCGCAGCAACTCGAAACCGAGGTGCTCGATGAACGGGATGTGGACCGGAAACTGCACCTTCCGCTCAGGCCGCGATGATCGCCGACACCCCACCGTCGATCGGCAGGATCTGCCCGGTGATGTGCTTGCCGGCCTGCGACGCGAAGAGCAGTGTCGCGCCCTTGAGGTCGTCGTCGTCGCCCACCCGCAGCAGCGGCGCGTGGCGGGCCAGCACATCGGCGCCGATCCGGTCGAAGGTCCCCTTGGTCATCTTGCTGGGGAACATGCCCGGCGCGAGAGCGTTGACGTTGATGTTGTACTTGCCCCATTCGCCGGCCAGCGTGCGCGTGAAGTTCACGACCGCCGCCTTGCTCGTGTTGTAGGCCAGCATCGACATGTCGGCGCTGTTGCCCGCCAGGCCGGCGATCGAGGCGACGTTGATGATCTTGCCGGCGCGCCTCGGAATCATGCTGTGCTTGCCGACCGCCTGGCTCATGAGGAAGATCGACCGAATGTTCAGGTTCATCACCTTGTCCCACGCCTCCAGCGGATGATCTTCCGCGGCGGCACCCCAGGTGGCGCCGGCGTTGTTGACCAGGATGTCGACCTGGCCGAGCCGGGAAATCGCGTCTTCGCACACGCGAACGATCTCGCTCGGCTGGCTCGCGTCGGCGGCAATCCAGAGCGCGTCGATGCCGCGCGCCTTCAGGTGGCCAGCCGACTCCTCCAGGTCGGCAGCCTTGCGCGACGTCAGCATGACCCGGGCGCCGGCTTCGCCGAGCGCTTCGGCGATCTGCAGGCCGAGGCCGCGCGAGCCGCCGGTGACGAGCGCCGTCTTGCCGTGCAGGTCGAACAATTGCGCGATGGGTGTGCTCATTCGTAGGTCTCGGGTTTGATCGATGGGGAGGGCGGGCCAGCCGGCATGCGCGAGCGGACCCAGATGAGAACGATGCCGGCGACGATGGCACAGGAGCCGACGACGACGAGCGTCCAGCCGAAAGCGTCGCGCTCGCGCTGCAGGGAAAAGCCGATCGCGCCGACGAACATGCCGCCGAAGATCAGCGGCCAGATGACGGACTCGATGCGCTGGACCACGGTTTTCAAAATGAGGCCTCCGCCATCGTCCGGCAGGTGTCGTCGCGGCTCTCGACGACGCTCAGCCAGGCTGGTACGCGCGGCAGTTCGTAGCGAAAGAAGTAGCGGCAGGCGGCGAGCTTGCCGCGCATGGCGTCGTCGGTCGGGCGCGCCGACGCGACGATGGCGACGTCGAGCCAGATCCAGGCCATCACCATGTGGCCAAAGGCCTGCAGGTAAGGCGTCGC
The DNA here is from genome assembly GCA_039923815.1 of Caldimonas sp. GTDB lineage: Bacteria > Pseudomonadota > Gammaproteobacteria > Burkholderiales > Burkholderiaceae_C > Schlegelella_A. The sequence goes on from JBDTCA010000175.1 coordinate 10,522, forward strand.
GTTGGCCAGCGCCTCTTCCGGCGAGCCACTCGACCAGGCCTCGCCCGTCGCAGCGACGACGCGGTCGGCGACCTCGCCCAGCGCGGTGGCGAAGGCGGCGAGCTCGACGGCGGTCGCCGCTCGGGCGATCGTGCCGGCGATGGCGGCGCGTACGGCCACCAGGCCGGCGCCGTCGTTCATCACCACCTTGCGGCCGAGCAGGTCGAGCGCCTGGATGCCGTGCGTGCCTTCGTGGATCATGTTGAGTCGGTTGTCGCGCCAGTACTGCTCGACCGGGAAGTCGCGGGTGTAGCCGTAGCCGCCCAGGACCTGGATCGCCAGGCTGTTCGCTTCCAGGCACCATTCGCTCGGCCAGCTTTTCGCGATGGGTGTCAGCACCTCGAGCAAAACATGGGCACGGGCCTTCTCTTCGGCGGTGCCGGTGTGCAGTTCGTCGACCAGGCGCGCGCAGTACAGCTCGAGCGCGACCGCGCCTTCGCAATAGCTCTTTTGCGCCAGCAGCATCCGCTTCACATCGGCGTGCTCGATGATGCGCACCGGTGGCCGCGACGCGTCCTTGCCGCCGATGCCGATCGGCCTGCCCTGCGGCCGGCCTTTGGCGTAGTCGAGCGATGCTTCGTAGCCGGCAAAACCCAGCATCGCCGCGCCCAGGCCGACGGCGATGCGAGCCTCGTTCATCATGTGGAACATGCAGCGCAGACCTTCACCCGGCTTGCCGACGAGATAGCCGACCGCGCCTGCGCCCTGCCCCGCCGCCGGGTACTTGCCCTCCCCGAAATTGAGCAGTGTGTTGGGGATGCCGCGATAGCCGAGCTTGTGGTTGAGGCCGGCGAGCGACACGTCGTTGCGCACGCCCGTGAGATCGCCACGGGCATCGACCAGCTTTTTCGGCACGATGAAGAGCGAGATGCCACGCGTGCCCGCCACCAGCTTGCCGTCTTCGCCGGGAATCTTGGCGAGCACGAGGTGGACGATGTTCTCCGTGAGCTCGTGCTCGCCGTTCGAGATCCACATCTTGTTGCCCCGCAGCAGGTAGCGCGGGCCCAGCGGATCGCTCGCGAATTCCGGACCATCCGGCACCGCGCGCGTCGCGATGTCGGAGAGGCTGGAACCGGCCTGCGGCTCCGACAGGCACATCGTGCCCGAGAAGCGACCGGAAAACTCGTGCTTCGCGAACGCCTCCTGCTGCGCCGGCGTGCCATGCGCCATCAGCAGGTTGGCATTGCCACTGGTCAGCATGCCGCCGCCGCCGATGCCGATGCCCGCCTTGGAGAAGAAGCTGTTGGCCGCCATCTCGACGACGCACGGCAGCTGCATGCCGCCGATCTCGTAATCCTGCGCGGCGGCCAGCATGCCAGTGTCTGCATAGGCGCGCGCCGCGGCGTGGCTGGCCTCGGGCAGGTGCACCTTGTCGCCGTCGAACCACGGCTCTTCCGTGTCGGCCAGTCGGTTGAACGGCGCGAATCTCTCGCGCGCGATGCGCTCGCAGGTGTCGAGCACGGAATCGAAGGTCTCGCGCGAGTGATCGGCGAAGCGCGGGCGGCTGCGCAACGACTCGACGCCGAGCCAGTCGTGGAGAAGGAAGTCGACGGTCTGTCGGTACGTCATGGGCGCGCCCGTCGGCCTGCCGCGGGCGATGCCGTCACGCTCAGAGCACCTCGAACACGCCGGCCGCGCCCATGCCGCCACCGATGCACATCGTCACCAGCACCTTCTTCGCGCCACGACGCTTGCCTTCGATCAGAGCGTGGCCTGTGAGTCGCTGGCCGCTGACGCCGTACGGGTGGCCGACGGCGATGGCGCCGCCGTCGACGTTGAGACGGTCCATCGGGATGCCGAGCTTGTCGGCGCAATAGAGCACCTGCACCGCAAAAGCTTCGTTGAGTTCCCAGAGATCGATGTCGGCGACGGTCAGGCCCAGGCGCTTGAGCAGCTTGGGCACCGCGAAGACGGGGCCGATGCCCATCTCGTCCGGCTCGCAGCCGGCGACCGCGAAACCGAGGAAGCGGCCGAGCGGCTTGAGGCCGCGCTGCTCGGCCAGCTTTTCGTTCATCACCACGCAGGCGCCAGCGCCGTCACTGAACTGGCTGGCGTTGCCGGCGGAGATCACGCCGCCCGGAATCGCCGGCTTGATGTCCTTGATGCCTTCGTACGTGGTGCCGGCGCGGATGCCTTCGTCGGCGTTGATCGTGACTTCTTTCGTGCGCAGTCCCATCACGGCATCGGCCACGCCGGCCGTGACCGTGACGGGCACGATCTCATCGGTGAAGCGGCCGGCGTCGCGCGCGGCAGTGGCGCGTTGCTGGCTCTCGGCGCCGTAGCGGTCCATGCGCTCGCGATCGATGCCGTAGCGCTTCGCGACCTGCTCGGCCGTCTGCAGCATGTTCCAGTAGATCGTCGGCTTGTGCTCGGCCAGCCAGCTGTCGACGATCATGTGCTTGTTGGCCTCGTTCTGCACGCACGAGATCGACTCGACGCCACCGGCGACGAGGATATCGCTCTCGCCGGCGATGACGCGCTGCGCCGCCATCGCGATCGTCTGCAGGCCGCTCGAGCAGAAGCGGTTCACCGTCACGCCACTGGTCGTGACGGGCAGGCCAGCACGCAATGCGATCTGGCGCGCGATGTTGCTGCCGGTGGCGCCTTCGGGCGTGGCGCAACCCATGATGACGTCGTCGACCTCGGCGCCGTCGATGCCAGCGCGTTCGACGGCGGCCCTCACGGCGTGGCCGCCCAGAGTGGCGCCATGCGTCATGTTGAAGGCGCCTTTCCAGCTCTTGGCGAGCGGGGTGCGGGCGGTGGAGACGATCACGGCGCTGGTCATGGCGGAATTCCTTGGAGAGTTCGGGTACGCGGCAGCCCGCAGGGTCAGCTGAAGGTCTTGCCTTCGGCAGCGAGCCGGGCCAGCAACGGCGCGGGCTGCCAGAAGCCGGCGTCGTCGGCCGGGTTGGCGGCGAATTGCTTCATGGCCTCGACCACGTTGAAGAGGCCCATCTGGTCGGCGTAGTTCATCGGGCCGCCACGGTGCAGCGGAAAGCCGTAGCCGGTGAGGTAGACCATGTCGACATCGCTGGCGCGCTGGGCGATGCCCTCGTCGACGATCTTCGCGCCTTCGTTGACGAGCGCGTAGACGAGTCGATGCACGATCTCCGCATCGCCGATCTTGCGCGGCGTGATGCCGAGATCGGCGCGGTGCTTGTCGAGCATGTCGTTGACGAGCTTGCTGGGGATCGCGTCGCGCTTGCCGGGCACGTAGTCGTACCAGCCGGCACCCGTCTTCTGGCCGAAGCGACCCAGCTCGCAGAGCAGGTCGGCGGTCTTCGAATAACGGATATCGGGCTTTTCGACGTAGCGGCGCTTCCTGATGTACCAGCCGACGTCGTTGCCCGCGAGGTCGCCCATCCGGAACGGTCCCATCGCCATGCCGAACTTCTCCATCGCCTTGTCGACCTGCGCCGGTGTCGCGCCTTCTTCGAGAAGGAAGCCCGCCTGGCGCGAGTACTGCTCGATCATCCGGTTGCCGATGAAGCCGTCGGTGACGCCCGAGACCACGCAGGTCTTCTTGATTTTCTTGCCGAGCTGCATCACCGTGGCGAGCACGTCTTTCGCCGTCTTTTCTCCGCGCACGATCTCGAGCAGCTTCATGACGTTGGCGGGGCTGAAGAAGTGCATCCCGATCACGTCCTGCGGCCGCTTCGTGAACGAGGCGATCTTGTCGAGGTCGAGCGTGGACG
>JBDTCA010000176.1:0-2883 GCA_039923815.1 Caldimonas sp.
GCGTTGCGTTCAACTGCGCTAACCATAGACCAGCGCACCGACGATGACCGCGGCGTCCAGTCCCACCCATCCGACACAGGGCAGGTAGATATTTCTGTCTTTCTTTTGAAGCCCGTATCAGAACCACAGGATCGCAGACAGAAAGTAGGCACTCCACGACAGCACCGAAACGCCGGCAGCCTCGTGGTGAACCCATATGGTCCACACCTGCGGGATCGTCATGAGCATCGTGAAGACGGACATTGCCCCCAACACGCGACTGAAAACGGTGTCGGAACGCGAAGTGGCTCCTGCGACTGTCGTGGGATCAGGGGCCATGGCTGCCTCGAAACTGCCGCTGGGAACTCACTTCTGGCATGAGCGGTGGGGTACCGGCCGCGAGGAGGCCTCTGTGTCACGCCTCATGGAATGACTCGGCGCCATGTCTCGCTGAAGAGCTCGCTTCCGACGCACGTTGCGAGGCCGACTCGACGCACTGGGTACTCAACGGCAGAGGTCCGAAGACCGTGCGAGCGGCTGCAAAGCCACCCAATTGCACGACGAATGCGGAATTCGAGGGGCCGTGCACCAGCAGCATGTAGTTGTAGCCATCGCTGACCCGCGGACCACTTGCTCCCATCGGTACCGCAGCCAGAAGCTCACCCTGGGGCGGCGCAGACGAGACCGTGGGGAAGGCACGTTTCGGACCGAGGGCGGTAAAGCACGAGGCCATTCTCTTGGCAACATCCTGCACCAGGGCACGCTGGTTCGCCGTCCGCGGCTCGAGGAGCTGGGCGCACGCGACCGACCCGCCGACCAGCGCAGCCGCCAGCAGAGCCGCGCGGGTTGCGCTACGCATGAGATGGCGCCTGCTGTTTGACATGGGCGGCAAGCCACACTGCCGACTCCATCTTGCTCGACCCATGGGGTTCAACGCGTACACCATTGCTTCTCGCAGGGAATTCCGTTTCTGTCCCCATCCATTTTCACGCCGGGACAGTTGGCCAGGAAGTACTTCGCTTCGTCACAAGACTTCATCTGCGAGCAGTGCGTTCGACCGTCGCAAGAAAAGCCGGCGGTGCCGGCAGCACCTGTCGTCGCGACACTCCTGGCCGGCGCTGATGAAGCGGCTTCACGCTTTCTCTTTGCCCCGGCGTTCAGTTCCTGGATCGTCGGCGTTCTGCGGACCTGGTCTGAGGCACAGGGACCCTGCTGATAAGTGACCGTACCGTTCACGGTGCACTTGTTCGGTGGCGAAGCCGATACCGCCGGGACTGCAGTCAAAAGGCTGGCCCATACGACGAACACAAGCGCGTGACTCGACATGTTTCCCCCTGATGCAGTTGCTGAAAGAACGGTGCGACAAATTCCTCGACTGGCCGGTGGCAAGCGCAGGTTCGAATCAAGCTGCTCGCGCTTCAACGGGCAAGAGGCGCCAGGTGACGAGCCCTGTAAGAACGATGGCTGAACGACTGATGGAATGCCGGCGCGACGTCGACGCATCTCTGGGCTCGGACATTCACACATGAGAGGCGGTGGCAGGGGCGCGTCGCGGCCTCCGGTCGACGACTCCATGCAACGACCCCGTTCATTGTCGAGCGATGACGACATGGGTGGCAAGTGGCGAGGCTTCGTGCCTGGTGCACACGTAACCCAGGGCAGGAAGGTCGATGTCCTGGAACAGTCGCTCGCCAGACCCGAGAAGGACCGGCGCGATCGCAACGTGCATCTCATCGATCAGCCGTTCGCGGAGACACTGCTGGATCACGCTGACTCCACCACCCACCCGGACGTCCTTGCCTTCTGCGGCTTCGCGGGCCCGGGCGACCGCGCAGGCGATGCCTTCGGTGACGAAGTGGAAAGTGGTTCCGCCTTCCATGACCAGGGAGGGGCGTGCGTGATGGGTCAGCACGAACACGGGGACCTGATACACGGGGTTCTCGCCCCACCAGCCTCGCCAGCTTTCATCCGGCCAGGGGCCGCGAATCGGTCCGAACATGTTTCTGCCAAGGAGCCATGCGCCGACGTTCCTGAAGCCTCGAGCAGCAAAGTCTTCATCGATGCCCGCCGTCGATCCGCCGTCAGTACCGAACACCTTCTTCCGGAACGTATGCGTGGAAGCAGCCCAACCGTGAAGCGAGGTGCCGCCGACTCCGAGCGGGTGGCCGAAATTCTGGTTTGGGCCCGCGCCGAACCCGTCCAGTGAAATAGTGAAACTCTCGACCCGAAGCTTGGACATGGTGTTTCTCGCGGATTTGGTTTACCGAAGAAGAATGCATCGTGACGCCTGGCATTCGCGCTCACGGGCGCCGAGTCAGGGCGCGCGCCGGTAGTGCATGGCGACCGCGCCACTGCGCATCGGCTTCGCCGAGATCAACTCGAGCCGCCTCGTGCCGGGCAGCCCGCGCTCGTACAGGGTCGGTCCGTGGCCGGCGATCCTGGGATGGACGAGCAACTTGTACTCGTCGATCAGATCCAGCCGGTCCAGCTCGGTCGCGAGCATGCCACTACCGAGAAGCACGCCGTCCGGGGTCGTGTCCTTGAGTCTTTGTACGCCGGCGCGAAGGTCGCCGCCGACAGGGTGGCTGTGGGTCCAACGGAAGTCGTTTCGCGTCGACGACACCACGTACTTCGGCTTGGCCTCCAGCTTGACGGCCCACTCGCGCATCGCGGGCGGTGCCTCAACGTCGCCGCGGGCCACCGCTGGCCAGTAGCTCTCCATCATCTCGTAGGTGACGCGGCCCCACAGCATCGCCCCGCTCTCGTCCATCAGGCGGGTGAAGAAGGCGTGGGTCTCGTCGTCGGCGATTGCTTCCCGGTGGTCGACGCAGCCATCCAGGGTGACGTTGATACTGAAGGTCAAGAGTCCCATGGTGTTCTCCGTTCGAAATAGGCGACCAGCCG
>JBDTCA010000177.1:0-13079 GCA_039923815.1 Caldimonas sp.
ATGACGATCACGATGCGTGAAATGCTGGAAGCCGGCGTCCATTTCGGACACCAGACCCGCTTCTGGAACCCGAAGATGGCCCCGTATATCTACGGCCACCGGAACAAGATCCACATCATCAACCTCGAGAAGACGCAGCCGCTCTTCGACGACGCGATGAAATTCATTCGCCAGCTGGCAGCACGCCGCGGCACGATCCTCATGATCGGCACCAAGCGGCAGGCCCGCGAGGTCATCGCCATGGAAGCCAAGCGCTGCGGCATGCCTTATGTCGACCAGCGCTGGCTCGGCGGCATGCTCACGAACTTCAAGACCGTCAAGGGCTCGCTCAAGCGCCTGAAGGACATGAAGGCGCAGACCGAGGCCGGCACCGAAATCCGCATCAAGAAGGAAGCGCTGATGTTCGAGCGCGAGCAGATCAAGCTCGAGAAGGACATCGGCGGCATCCAGGACATGACCGCGCTGCCTGACGCGATGTTCGTGATCGACGTCGGCTTTCACAAGATCGCCGTCCTCGAAGCCAAGAAACTGGGCATTCCGATCATCGGCATCGTCGACTCGAACCACTCGCCGATCGGCATCGACTACGTGATCCCCGGCAACGACGACTCGTCGAAGGCGGTGGCGCTCTATGCCAAGGCCGTTGCCGACGCAGTGATCGAGGGCAAGGCGAACGCCCACAACGACGTCGGCCAGGCTGCGGCCGAAGGCGATGAGTTCGTCGAAGTGAACGAAGCCGCCGCCTGACCGGCCCGCGCGGGTCCGTCCCGCGCATTGTGACCACCTGTCATCCTGAGCGAGGCGAAGGATCTCTACCGTTGCCGGCTGAGGTCCTTCGGTGCGCCATGACGACCGCAATCGAGGAAAACCACGAATGACCACGATCACCGCAAGCATGGTCGGCGCGTTGCGCGCCAAGACCGACGCGCCGATGATGGAATGCAAGAAGGCCCTGACCGAGGCCGACGGCGACATGGAGCGGGCCGAGGAGCTGCTGCGCGTCAAGCTCGGCAGCAAGGCAGGCAAGGCGGCTTCGCGGATCGCCGCCGAAGGCGTTGTCGCCGTGTCGATCGACGGCACCACGGGCGCGCTGATCGAAGTGAACTGCGAGACCGACTTCGTCACCAAGAACGACGCCTTCCTGGCTTTCGCCAATGCGCTCGCCGGCCTGGTGGCCAAGAGCGCGCCGGCCGATGTGGCGGCACTCGCCGCGTTGCCGCTCAACCTCGAGGGCTTCGGGCCGACCGTCGAAGACGTCCGCAAGGGCCTGATCGGCAAGATCGGCGAGAACATGTCGATTCGCCGCTTCCAGCGCTATGCCGACGGTAGCCGCCTGGCGAGCTATCTGCATGGCACGCGAATCGGCGTGCTGGTCCAGTTCGAGGGCGATGAAGTCGCGGCGAAAGACGTCGCCATGCACGTCGCGGCGATGAAGCCGAAGGCACTGACCACGGCCGATGTGGCGCAGTCGCTCGTGGACGCCGAGCGTTCCATCGCGAGCCAGCGCGCCGCCGAGGACGCGCTCGAAGCGCAGGCTGCCGGCAAACCGGTGCAGTCGCCGGAGATCGTCGCCAAGCGAGTCGAGGGCTCGGTGGCCAAGTTCTTGAAGGAAGTCAGCCTGCACAACCAGTCGTTCGTCAAGAACGACAAGCAGACCGTCGAGCAGATGCTCAAGGAAAAGGCGACCCGCATCCACGCGTTCACGCTCTACGTCGTGGGCGAGGGCATCGAGAAGAAGACCGGCGACTTCGCGGCCGAGGTCGCAGCGCAAGTGGCGGCCGCCAAGAGTGCCTGACCGGCGCACGCCCGAGAGCGCCACTCGTCGGCGCTAGACTTCGACCGGCCCGAAGAAGCACAACAAGAGGAGACGAGACGCATGGCGGCGTACAAGCGAATCCTGCTCAAGCTTTCGGGCGAAGCCTTGATGGGCGACGACGCGTACGGCATCAACCGCGCCACCATCGTGCGCATCGTCCGCGAGGTTCAGGAGGTGACGCAGCTCGGCTGCGAACTCGCCGTGGTGATCGGCGGCGGCAACATCTTTCGCGGTGTCGCCGGCGGCTCGGTCGGCATGGACCGCGCCACTGCCGACTACATGGGCATGCTGGCGACCGTGATGAATTCGCTGGCGCTGGCCGACACGATGCGGCAGGAGGGCATGGTGGCGCGGGTGATGTCGGCGATCGCGATCGAGCAGGTTGTCGAGCCCTACGTCCGGCCGAAGGCGCTGCAGTATCTCGAAGAGGGCAAGGTCGTGATCTTCGCCGCCGGCACCGGCAACCCGTTCTTCACCACCGATACGGCAGCGGCACTGCGCGGTGCCGAGATCGGCGCCCAGATCGTGTTGAAGGCGACCAAGGTGGACGGCGTCTACAGCGCCGACCCGAAGAAGGACCCGACCGCGACGCGCTACTCGCGGATCAGCTTCGACGAGGCGATCATCAAGAACCTGCAGGTGCTCGATGCCACGGCATTCGCGCTGTGCCGCGACCAGAAACTGCCGATCCGCGTCTTCAGCATCTTCAAGTCGGGCGCCCTGAAACGGGTGGTCATGGGGGAAGACGAGGGCACCCTCGTTCACGTATGAGGATTCCGAAATGACCATTGCCGAGATCAAGACGACGGCCGAGCAGAAGATGGCCCGGTCGCTCGAATCGTTCCGAAACGAGCTGCAGAAGATCCGCACCGGCCGCGCCCATCCGGGCATCCTGGACCAGGTTCAGGTCGACTATTACGGCTCGCAGGTTCCAATCAGCCAGGTGGCCAACGTGACGCTCCTCGACGCCCGCACGATCAGCGTCCAGCCGTGGGAAAAGGGCATAGGTCCGAAGCTCGAGAAGGCGATTCGCGAGTCGGGCCTCGGGCTCAACCCGTCGTCGCAGGGTGATCTCCTTCGTATCCCGATGCCGGCCTTGACCGAAGAGCGCCGGCGCGACCTGACCAAGGTGGTCCGCCACGTCAGCGAGGAGGCCAAGATCGCCGTTCGCAACCTGCGCCGCGATGCCAACGATCACGCCAAGCGGCTGACCAAGGCGAAGGAGATCTCCGAAGACGACGAGCGTCGCTCCCTGGACGAGCTGCAAAAGCTCACCGACCGCACGATCGCCGAGATCGATCGCCTGAACGCGGCCAAGGAAGCCGAGATCATGGCGGTGTGATGAGCGACCTCTCCGAGTCGCTGCCGGCCATTCCGCGCCATGTCGCCATCGTCATGGACGGCAACGGCCGTTGGGCCAAGAAGCGCCACATGCCGCGCCTGTTCGGGCACAAGCAGGGCGTCGATGCGCTGGTTCGAACGATCGATGCGTGTGCCGACCGTGGCATCGAGTACCTGACGGTCTTCGCTTTCTCGTCCGAGAACTGGAAGCGACCCAGCGAGGAGGTCTCGAGCCTGATGGGGCTCGTTCTTGTCGCCGTCTCGAAGTACCTTGCCAAGCTGGCCGGAAACGGCGTTCGTGTGCGCATCGTCGGCGACCGCACGCAGGTCTCCGAGAAGCTTCGCCAGGCCTGGCAAGACGCGGAGGACAGCACCCGGCACAACACGCGCATCCATCTGTCGGTGGCTTTCAACTACGGGGGCCGCTGGGACATCGTGCAAGCCTGTCGACAGGCGATGGCAGCCGGAGTCACGGCCGGCGAGCTCGACGAGGCCACGCTCAACAGCTACATGGCGCTCAGCTACGCGCCCGATCCCGACCTCTTCATCCGTACGGGCGGTGAGTTGCGGATCAGCAATTTCCTGCTATGGCAGGTGGCGTACTCCGAGCTCGTCTTCACCGAGTGCCTGTGGCCCGAGTTCGGCACCGCGGAACTCGACGCCGCCCTGGCGCAATACGCGCGCCGCGAACGACGGTTCGGTGCCGTGGCCAGCTCGCCCGAGCTGGTGTCCAGCGCAAGCTAGGAGCGCAGCCGTGTTGAGGCAGCGCATCGCGACAGCCATCGTGCTGCTCGCGTTTCTACTTCCCGCCCTGGTCGTCTCTGCCGCGTGGCCGTTCGCGCTTCTCACGTTGCTGGCGGTGTCGGCCGCCGGTTGGGAGTGGGCCCGCCTGAACCAGGCCGGTGCCTGGGCGGTGCCGCTCGGCATGCTGCTCGGTGCTGCCTGCGCCCTCGCTTTCTACCTGGGCTGGGCGAGCTCGGCGCCGCGACTGGTGTGGTGGCTGGCGACGCTGGCCTGGGTCGTGGGCGCGACCTGGGCGCTGCGCGGCGGCGTCGCGGGCTGGCCGCGCGTGCCGCGCGCGGTGCGATGCGGACTCGGCCTGCTGGCCCTGTGGACCGCGTGGCTCGCCTTCACCAACGCCAGGGCTCAGGGTCTGAACTTCATCTTGTCGATCTTTTGCCTGGTCTGGGCCGCTGACGTGTTCGCCTATTTCGGCGGCCGAGCCTTCGGCACGAGAAAGCTGGCGCCGGCCATCAGCCCGGGCAAGAGCTGGGAAGGTGTCTGGAGCGGGATGGCGGGTGCGCTCGTCGTCGCCGCCGTGTGGCTCTGGATTGACGCGCACTTCCTCACCGGCGCATCCAGCTTCTACACGACGGTGTCGGCGCAGTTCGGGCTGGCTGGACTGGTGCTCGTGGTCGTGTTCCTGGTCGCGATGAGCGTGGCGGGCGATCTCTTCGAGTCGCTGGTTAAACGCAGCGCCGGTGCCAAGGACAGCAGTGCCCTGTTGCCTGGACATGGCGGTGTGCTGGACCGGGTCGATGCCCTGCTGCCGGTATTTCCGATCGCCCTCGCACTGGCGTGGCGATGAGCCGGGTCGCTCCTGATGCGGCCAGCGGCGCGGATGGGCCGCCGAAAAGGCTCTGCGTCCTCGGCTCCACCGGCTCCGTCGGCGCGGCGACGCTCGACGTCGCGCTGCGCCACCCGGGCCGCTACGAGATCTTCGCGCTGACCGCGCACCGACGCCTCGACGAGCTGTTGGCACAGTGCGTTCAGGTCGCGCCTCGCTACGCTGCCGTGGCCACCGCTGCCGATGCCGACCACGTCGCAGCCCGCCTGCGCGACGCCGGCCTGAAAACGGAAGTGCTCTTCGGTCCGCGGGCGCTTTGCGATCTCGCCCGGCACCCCGAGGTCGACTACGTGATGGCCGCCATCGTCGGCGCTGCCGGGCTGGCGCCATGCCTGGCCGCGGCCGAGTCCGGCAAGCGCGTGCTTCTGGCCAACAAGGAAGCCCTCGTCGTGGGCGGCCGGCTCTTCATGAGCGCGATCGAGCGCGGCGCCGCGACGCTGTTGCCCATCGACAGCGAGCACTCGGCGATCTTCCAGTGCCTGCCCGAAGACCGGACGACCTGGAAAGACCGCGTCGATCACATCGTGCTCACGGCCTCGGGTGGACCGTTCCGCGGCCGCGATCCGGCCACGCTGGGCAGCGTCACGCCCGACGAGGCTTGCGCCCATCCGAACTGGGTCATGGGTCGCAAGATCTCGGTCGACTCGGCGACGATGATGAACAAGGCGCTCGAGGTCATCGAAGCGCACTTCCTCTTCGATCTCGCGCCTGAAGAGATCGAGGTCGTGATCCATCCGCAGAGCATTGTCCATTCGATGGTCGTGTGCCGCGACAACTCGGTCATGGCGCAACTCGGCACGCCCGACATGCGGGTGCCGATCGCCGTCGGCCTGGCCTGGCCCGGCCGCATCGCCTCGGGCGCCGACCTGCTCGACTGGAAGAGTCTGGCCGCCCTGACGTTCGAAGCCGCCGATCACGCGACCTATCCCGCGCTCGCCCTGGCATACGAAGCGCTGCGCGCGCGGGCCGGAACCACGGCCGTGCTCAACGCGGCCAACGAAGAGGCCGTCGCCGCGTTCCTGGCTGGAACTTGTCCCTTCGACCGGATTCACACCGTCAATCGGCGAACGCTTGAAGCGCTGGTCCCTGCGATCGATGCCGATGCGTCGGTCGACTCCCTGATCGCTCTCGATGACGAAGCTCGGCGCTGTGCGCGCGGTTTCCTGAAAGGCTGATGCCATGACCCGTCCCGCAGGCGCCGCATGCTGATCACCGTGCTCGCCTTCATGCTGACTCTGGGCGTGCTCATCGTCATCCACGAGTACGGCCATTACCGGGTGGCGGTGGCGTGCAACGTGCGCGTGCTGCGCTTTTCGATCGGGTTTGGCCGCGTCCTCTGGCGCCGTCAGCCCAAGCCCGATGGCACCGAGTTCGTGGTCTGCGCGCTGCCGCTCGGCGGCTACGTGCGCATGCTCGACGAGCGCGAGGGCGTCGTCGGCGCCGCCGACATCGGTCGCGCCTTCAATCGCAAGCCACTCTGGCAGCGCGCTGCCATCGTTGCCGCCGGGCCCGCGGCGAACCTGCTGCTCGCTGTGGTGCTTTACGCCTGCGCGCACTGGATCGGCGTCGACGAGCCGAAGGCCGTGCTGGCGCCGCCGGCTGCCGCCAGCGTCGCCGAGCGAGCCGGGCTGCGCGCCGGCGACTGGGTCCGCGCCTGGTCCGAAGACGGCGGGGAATGGCAGGACGTGCGCTCGTTGACCGACCTGCGATGGCAGGTCACGCAGGCCATGCTGCGAGGCGAAGCGATCGAGCTGATGGTGAGCGACCGTAACGGTCGTGGTCAGCACCGACTTCATCTCGATCTCGCATCCCTCGCCGGTGCCGACGTCGACGCCAAGACGATGCAGCGCATCGGCCTCGGCAACGCCTGGAGCGAGCCCGTGCTCGGCGAGGTCAAGCCCGGTGGGGCCGGCGCCGCCGCTGGCTTGCGCCGGGGCGACCGCATCCTCAGCATCGACGGCAAGGCGATCGAGGATTCGGCGCAGGCGCGCGAAGCCATCGTCGCCAGCGGCAAGACCGGCGTCGCCGTGCCCATGCAGTGGAAGATCGAGCGTGCCGGAGCGCGGCTCGAGCTGGTCGTCACGCCTGCGGTGGTGGTCGCCGACGGCAAGCGGATTGGTCGGCTCGAGGTCTTTCCGGGACAACCGCCGGCGATGGTGTCGGTGCGTTACGGCGTCTTCGAAGGGCTGACGACGGCCGTCACGCAGACCTGGCAGATGTCGGCGCTGACCGTCAAGATGCTCGGCAAGATGCTCATCGGGCAGGCTTCGCTGAAGAACCTGAGCGGGCCCGTCACGATTGCCGACTACGCCGGGCAATCGGTGCGGCTCGGGCTGGCCTACTACCTCGGTTTTCTCGCCGTCGTCAGCGTCAGCCTCGGCGTCCTCAACCTGCTGCCGCTGCCTGTGCTCGACGGTGGGCACCTCATGTATTATCTTTTCGAGGCCGTGACAGGACGTCAGGTCTCCGAGCTGTGGCTCGACCGGCTGCAGCGAGGCGGGGTTGCCATCATGCTGATGATGATGTCCCTGGCGCTGTACAACGACATGGCCCGCCTCCTGGGTCTCCAATGACCGACTGCATGCCCTCCAATCCTCCTTTGCGTTTTCCAGTTCGTCTGCGTTCATTCCGCTTCGCTCCCGTCTCGCTCGCTCTCGCCATCGCGCTGCATGCCGGGTCCGCGCATGCCGTCGAGCCTTTCGTGCTCAAGGACATCCGCGTCGAAGGCCTGCAGCGCAGCGACGCCGGCACGGTGTTCGCAGCGTTGCCGTTTCGCATTGGCGACACCTACACCGACGAGAAGGGCGCCGCGGCACTCCGCGCGCTGTTCGCGACCGGACTGTTCAAGGACGTGCGCATCGACATCGACGCCGGCGTCGCCGTGGTCATCGTCGACGAGCGCTCGGTGATTGCCAGCATCGACTTCGTCGGCATGAAGGAGTTCGAGAAAGATGCGCTCATCAAGTCGCTGAAAGACTTCGGCATCGGCGAGGGCCTGCCGTTCGACAAGTCGCTCGCCGACCGTGCCGAGCAGGAACTCAAGCGCCAGTACCTGACCAAGAGCCTTTACGGTGCCGAGGTCGTGACCACGGTCACGCCGCAGGAGCGCAACCGTGTCAACGTCACGTTCACGGTGACCGAAGGTGGCGCGGCGAAGATCAGCGAGATCCGTGTCGTCGGCAACAAGGCGTTCTCGGAAGGCACCTTGAAGGGTCTGTTCGAGCTCAATGACGGTGGCTGGCTCAACTTCTACCTGAAGGGCGACCGCTACTCCCGCGCCAAGCTCAATGCCGACCTCGAGACGTTGAGCGCGTTCTATCAGAACCGGGGCTATCTCGAGTTCGCGGTCGAGTCGACGCAGGTGACGATATCGCCCGACAAGCAGGACATCACGATCACGATCAACGTCAAGGAAGGCCAGCCGTATACGGTCACCGCGGTCAAGCTCGAAGGCGACTACCTCGGCAAGGAAGAGGATTTCCGCACGCTGGTGCTGGTCAAGCCCGGCCAGCCTTACCGCGCCGAGGCGATCGCCGAGACCACGCGCGCTTTCGTGGACCGCTTCGGCACCTTCGGCTATGCCTTCGCCAAGGTCGACGCGCGCACCGATATCGACCGCGCCAACGCCCGGGTCGTGGTCACGCTCGTGGCCGAGCCGCAGCGCCGTGTCTACGTCCGCCGCGTCAATGTCGCCGGCAACACACGCACGCGAGACGAAGTCATCCGTCGTGAATTTCGGCAGTTCGAGTCCTCCTGGTACGACGGTCGCAAGATCAAGCTCTCGCGCGACCGCGTCGATCGGCTGGGGTACTTCAGTGAAGTCAGCATCGATACGGCCGAGGTGCCGGGCTCGGCCGACCAGGTCGACCTCACCGTCACCATCAAGGAAAAGGCCACCGGCAACATCTCGCTCGGCGCCGGCTTCTCATCGGCCGACAGGCTCTCGCTCACGGCCTCGATCAAGCAGGAGAACATCTTCGGCTCCGGCAACTATCTCGGCGTCGAGGTCAACACCAGCAAGTACAACCGCACGCTGGTGGTGAGCACCGTCGACCCGTACTTCACGATCGACGGCATCTCGCGGGCCATCGACGTCTACTACCGAACCACCAAGCCGATCAACAGCCAGGGCGAGGAATACAAGCTCGTGACGCCGGGCATATCGGTCCGTTTCGGTGTGCCCTTCAGCGAGTACGACACCGTGTTCTTCGGCATCGGTGCCGAGCGCACGGAGATCAAGGGTGCGACGCAACTTCCGAACAGCTATTTCCTTTACCGCGAGCAGTTCGGCGAAAGCAGCTATTCCATCCCACTGACGATCGGCTGGTCGCGTGACAACCGCGACAGCGCGCTGGTGCCGACGGCTGGCCGCTTCACCCGCGTCAACGTCGACTACGCGCCGATCGGAGACGCGAAGTTCCTGCGGGTGAACCTGCAAGGTCAGCAGTACTTCGCCATCAGCCGTGCCTTCACCTACGGCGTCAATGCCGAGATCGGGTACGGCCGCGGTTTCGGCAACCGACCCTATCCGATCTTCAAGAATTTCTACGGCGGTGGCCTCGGCACCGTACGCGGCTTCGACCAGGGCTCGCTGGGCCCGGTCGACGTGACCGGCGCCTTCATCGGTGGCAACCGCCGCTTCAACCTGAATAACGAGCTCTACCTGCCGGTACCGGGCGCGAATGCC
This sequence comes from Caldimonas sp., assembly GCA_039923815.1. GTDB lineage: Bacteria > Pseudomonadota > Gammaproteobacteria > Burkholderiales > Burkholderiaceae_C > Schlegelella_A. Next base: position 9,472 of record JBDTCA010000177.1, read on the forward strand.
GACCGCACGCTGCGGATCTTCGTGTACGCCGATGCCGGCAATGTGTGGGGCGAAAACGAGCGCGTCACGTTCTCCAGCATTCGTGCGTCCGCGGGCCTCGGTGTCAGCTGGATCTCGCCGGTCGGGCCCCTGAAGCTGAGCTACGGCACCCCGATCCGAAAGCAGCCCGGGGATAGAATTCAGCGCCTTCAGTTTCAGATCGGAACCGCCTTCTGATGAACAGCTCGACTGTGAAATCGCTCGTCGTCGCGGCCTTGCTGGCGACCGCTGGAGCCGCTCTGCCGGCGCAGGAACTGAAGATCGGCTACGTCAACAGCGACCGCGTGCTGCGCGACGCTTTGCCTGCCAAGGCCGCGCAAGCCAAGCTCGAGAGCGAGTTCTCCAAGCGCGAGAAGGACATTACCGATCTGGGCAATCGCCTGAAGGCTGCGAGCGACCGGCTCGACAAGGATGCGCCGACGCTCGGCGAGACCGAACGCACGCGGCGCCAGCGCGAGCTTGTCGACCAGGACCGCGACCTGCAGAAGAAGCGCCGTGAATTCCAGGAAGACCTGACGCAGCGCAAGAACGAAGAACTGGGCAGCGTGCTCGAGCGCACCAACCGCGTCATCAAGCAGATCTTCGAGACCGAAAAGTACGACCTCATCCTCCAGGAGGCCGTGTTCTACAGCCCCAAGGTCGACATCACCGACAAGGTGATCAAGGCGCTCAACGCGCAAGGCGGCAAGTGATTCGTCGGCGCGCCCGCTAGGGCGATCGCGGATGGCAGATGTCGAGCTGAGGGATATCGTCGCCGCGCTCGGCGGCGACCTGATCGGAGAGCCTCAGACCCGGATCGCGGCAGTGAGCTCGCTCGAGTCGGCAGAGCCGTCGTCGATCGCCTTTCTTGCCAATCCTCTTTACGTCAAGCAACTGGCGAACTCGCGTGCCGGTTGCGTCATCGTGGCGCCGGCGTTTCGTGACGCCGCCGTGTTCCGCGGCGCGGCAATCGTCGTCGACGATCCCTATCTCTATTTCGCGCGGCTGACGCAGTGGTGGGCCGCCCGCACGCGGCCGGCGCTGCGGGCCGGCGTCGACGCCACCGCCCGTGTCGACGCCGAGGTCGAACTCGGCGACGGCGTCTTCATCGGCCCCTTCGCTGTCGTCGAGGCAGGCGCCGTGATCGGGGCGGGCGTGTCCATCGGCGCCCATGGCTTCGTCGGCCGCTGCGTCCGCCTTGGAGCAGGCACCCGACTGGCGCCGCGCGTCACGGTGCTGTTCGAGTCGACGCTCGGCGAGCGCTGCATCGTCCACCCTGGCGTGGTCATCGGCGCCGACGGCTTCGGCTTCGCACCCGATCACGGCCATTGGGAAAAGATCGAACAGCTTGGGGCGGTGCGCATCGGCGATGACGTGGAAATCGGTGCCAACAGTTGCATCGATCGCGGTGCCGTCGGCGACACCGTCATCGCCGACGGTGTCAAGATCGACAACCTCGTGCAGATCGGGCACAACGTCCGCATCGGCGCGCACACGGCGATCGCTGGCTGTGTCGGCATTGCCGGCAGCACCGTGATCGGTGCGCATTGCATGCTGGGTGGAGGCGTCGGCGTCAGCGGCCATGTCACGATCGTCGACCACGTCGTCGTCAGTGGAGCCACCCAGGTCTCGCGCAGCATCTCGAAAGCCGGCGTCTACAGCGGCTCGTTTCCTTTCGATGACAATGCCTCCTGGGCAAAGAACGCGGCCACCCTACGCAACCTGCACGGGCTGCGAGAGCGGGTCCAAGCACTTGAGAAGAAGTCGCCATGACGACGATGGATATCCATCAGATCCTGAAACATCTGCCGCATCGGTATCCGTTCCTGATGGTCGACCGGGTCCTGGAACTCGAGCACGGCAAGCGCATCGTGGCGCTGAAGAACGTGAGTGCGAACGAGCCCTATTTCGTGGGCCACTTCCCGCATCGCCCGGTCATGCCCGGCGTCATGATCCTCGAAGCACTGGCGCAGACGGCGGCGCTTCTCTCGTTCGACGCCGTCGGGGCGGTCCCCGACGACAAGTCGATCTACTATTTCGCCGGCATCGATTCGGCGCGCTTCAAGCGGCCCGTCGAGCCCGGCGACCAGTTGACGCTGCGGGTCACCCTCGATCGTGCCAAGTCCGGGATCTTCAAGTTCACGGCCCAGGCTGCAGTCGGTGAGGAGCTCGCGTGCGAGGCCGCCCTGATGTGCGCTGTGCGCAAGGTCGAATAGGCCGGTCAGCGTCATGGCCGAGATCCATCCGACGGCGATCATCGAGCCGGGTGCCGAGCTTGCCGAAGGCGTGACGATCGGTCCTTACAGCATTGTCCGTTCGCAGGTTCGCATCGGCGCGCGCAGCAGCATCGGGCCGCATTGCGTGATCGAAGGGCGCACGACGATCGGCTGCGACAACCGCATCTTCCAGTTCTGCTCGATCGGCGCCGCGCCCCAGGACAAGAAATACGCCGGCGAGCCGACCACGCTGCTGATCGGTGACCGCAACACCATCCGCGAATACTGCAACTTCAACCTCGGCACCGCGCAGGACGCGGGCACCACGACCATCGGCAGCGACAACTGGCTCATGAACAACGTGCACATCGCGCACGACTGTGTGGTGGGCAACCAGACCATCGTCGCCGGCTACGCGGGGCTTGCCGGCCATGTGCATCTGGGCGACTGGGCCATCGTCGGGGCCATGAGCGGGCTGCACCAGTTCGTGAAGATGGGTGCCCACGCGATGACCGGTTTCCAGAGCCACGTTTCGCAGGACGTGCCGCCTTACATGATGGTCGAGGGCAACCCTCTGGCCGTGCGCGGCTTCAATGCCGAAGGCCTGCGGCGGCGCGGCTTCGGTGCCAGTCGCATCGCCGCCGTCAAGCAGATGCATCGCCTGCTGTACCGCGACGGCCTGACGCTCGACGACGCGACGGCACGCATTGAGCAGCTTGCGGCCGCCGAGCCGGCCGCAGCCGGGGACGTTGCGCTGATGTCGGCGTTCCTGGCCGCGTCGACGCGGGGCATCGCCCGCTGAAGCGGCTCCGACCATGACTCTGCAATCTCCTCGCTTCGCGATGGTCGCCGGCGAAGCCTCGGGCGACCTGCTCGCCGGCTCGCTGCTGGCCAGCCTGCGCGTCCGCTGGCCGACCCTCGTGGCCGAGGGCATCGGAGGCCCCTGCATGGTCGAGCAGGGTTTCACCGCCTGGTGGCCACACGACAAGCTGGCGGTGCGCGGCTATGCCGAAGTGCTCGGTCATTTCCGGGAGATCTTCGCCATTCGCAACCAGCTCACCGAGCGGCTCCTGCGGGACAAGCCCGATGCGTTCATCGGCGTCGACGCTCCTGACTTCAATCTCGATCTCGAGGCCAAGTTGAAGGCGCAGGGCGTCAAGACGATTCACTTCATCGGCCCGTCGATCTGGGCCTGGCGCGGCAAGCGCATCGAAAAGATCCGCAAGGCAACCGACCTTGTGCTCTGTATCTTCCCGTTCGAGCCGGAGATCTACGCCAAGCGGCAGGTCAATGCCGTCTACGTCGGTCATCCGTTGGCCAGCGCCATCCCGTTCGAGGTGCCGCGCGCCGCCAGCCGGGCCGCGCTCGGTGTCG
>JBDTCA010000178.1:0-3170 GCA_039923815.1 Caldimonas sp.
TACAGCTGCGCGAGCGGCGGCGTGTTGCGAAAGAACTGCACGTAACCGTAGACGACCGCGCGCACCGCTCGCCATCGCGACATCTGCAACCAGGCGCCGACGATGCCGAGCAGCAGCGAGATCACGATCGAGAGCGAGGCAAGCATCAGGGTCATCCCGATGCCCGCGAGATATCGCTTGCCGTCCCATGCGTCGTAGAAGACGGTGAGGTTGATCCCGGTCGAGGCGTGCAACTCCGCGAACCATCTCTGGATCGCAGCGATGATCTCCATCGAAACAGCGCGAAAAGGTACCGGGCCCCGAGGCCTACTTGGCGTTCTTGTACTTCTCGTGCATCTCCTTCAAGAACTCCGTGGGCTGGAGTTCCCACTTCTTCTCGAGTTTGATGAGCGTGTTGTCGCGATGCCAGGCCGTGACCGTCTCCGACAGGAAGGCAGCGAACTCGTCGTCACCGTACTGGGTGGCGACGCCCCAGGGCTCCCGGTCCTGGACCGGCAGCTTGATCTCGTAGTCGCCCCAGGTCGCGGTATCGAGCAGGCGCGCGGCGGCCAGCGCATCGTCGGTCAGGTTGCCGATGCAGCGGCCGTCCTGCAGCGCCTGTCCTGACTCGGCGATGCCGGCGAAGGCCTGCAGATCGAGGTCGTAGCGACGCTGGTATTCCTTGTTCCAGAACGCACCCTGGCTCACGCAGAGCTTCTTGCCGCGGATGTCGTCCCAGGTCTTGATGGGAGTCGACTTGCGGGCGATGACCGTGATGCCCGACGAGTAGTAGTCGGGCTGAATGATGTTGATGACCTTCCGCCGGTCGGCGTTGTCGGTCATCGTCGCGATCAGTACATCGCATTTGCCTTGCTGCACGAACTGGATCCGGTTGGCGGCAATGACCGAGACCTTCTCGACGCTGATCGGCTTGTTCAGCTTCTTGCTCAAGCGCTGCGCCATGTCGGCGACGAGGTCGTGCTCGAGCCCGATCTGGTCTCCGTTCGAGGCACGAAAGCCGAACGGGCGGTAGTCGAGCTTGATGCAGGCCGAGAGCTGGCCGCGCTCGGCAATCTTGTCGAGCACCTTGCCGGCGACGGCGGGAGTCGAGGCGATGCCGAGCAGAGCGATGATCGATGAGGCCAGGATTCGTTTGATCATGAGGTTTCCTTGCGCGTGGAGCGGCTCGATGGAGGAGACGGTTTACGGGTGGATCGGCGCGACTCTAACAAGCGAAGGTGCGTCGAACAAATTAAGAAGTTCGAGATAAGGATCAGGGATGCTTATCTATCGCGTCGCTCTCCTGCCGCTGGAATCTTTACGCCACGGGTTCATGCCGGGGAAACCCTCGACTCGGCCACGCTCAAGGTGTCCAGTACGGCAAGAAGACGAGACCGTTCAGATAAGCAATCCAGAAGTCATGCCAGCCGAAACTCGTTGCGCTCGCGCGAGTCGATCTGACTGACCAGATCGGTCTCCCAGGCCAGATATTGCAGGGCCGCGGCACGGTTTCCGTCGTGCCGGTCATGCACGAAGAACAGGTAGTCGATGCATTCGCTGTCCGCCGGCACGTCGGCGCTGGCGAGCGTCGGCAAGCCAGCCTCGGCCCATGCCGCAGGGCCCTCGAGGTGGACGGCGACAGCCAGGTCCGGCCCGGCTACCGAGCGGAGTTCGCGGGCGGCGAGCATGGCGAGGCCGGCTTCGTCGGCGATCAGCACGACTCGCTCTCCCGGCTCGATTCGCAGTTCCCGCAAGCGCGGGCGAATCGACCACAGCGCTCCTTGCACGTGGCACTTTCGATAGCTGCTGCTGGGCCGGATATCGACGAGTCGTGCCCCGGACGTCAGCGCGGTCGCCAGTTCGGCGCTGGCGATGACCGGGTCGTCAGAATGAGTCGCGTTGATGTGGGCCGAAGCCGGCTGCGTCTGCAACGTCTCGACGTCGACGTCCAGGACGCTGGCGTCCCATCCCAGCTGCACGAGCCAGCTGGCGATGACCGGCGCACGCACCATTTCGCCATCGAACACCACGATGCGCGCCCTGCGCACACCGACGTATTGGTCCGTGGCCTGCACCAATTGCCCGCCGGGGGCGTGCTGCGCCCCAGGCAGCGAGCCGCGCGCAAACTCTTCCGCGGTTCGCACGTCGCAAAGGAAGGTGGTGCGGCTCGGTTCGCTCAGCCAACCCCTCAACTGTTCGCGCGCGATGATCGTGGCGCCATAGCGTCTGGCCAGCCCCAGCGCATTGGCGCGCTGGCGCGGCAAGTCTCCGGTAACAAGGGCGTCGGCGTAGCGGCGGCTCGCGCCGCGCTCCAGCGCCAGGCCTTCGAGGAACCAACCCTGCGTGCCGTTCTCGAGCGCGAGCACGGGATTGGCGATGCCCATGTTGATGAGGGTCTGGGCGCCGATGATGCTGCGCGTGCGGCCGGCGCAGTTGATGACGATCGTGGTCGCGGGATCGGGTGCGAGCGACTCTGCGCGCAGGGCCAGCTCGCCGTTCGGGCAGCAGATGCCACCGGGAATGCTCATCTTGGCGAACTCGGCCGGCGGGCGGCCGTCGAGGATGACCAGGTTGTCACCGCGGGCGACACGATCGGCCAACTCGCGGGCGCTGATGTGCGGCGTGTGGTATGCCAACTCGGCGAGTTCACCGAAGGTCTTGCTAGGCAGGTTGACGCCGGCAAACGTGGCGAGGCCGGCTGCGCGCCAGGCCGACAAGCCACCACGCAGGATGTGCAGCGCCTCGTAGCCGAGGTCGCCCAGCCGCGATGCGGCGCGAACGGCGACATCGCTCTCGCCGCCGTCGTCGTACAGCACCACTCTCGACGTCGATCGCGGCACGAGCCGGCGAACGTCGAGCTCGAGACGGCTGTAGGGCAACGAGACGGCGTAGAACGGATGCGATTCGCCGAACTCGCCATATTCACGAACGTCGAGCAGGGCGATCTCGCTGCCGTCGTGAAGCCACTCCTTCAGTGCAGTCGGATCGATCACGGTCGGGGAGGGTGCAGTCATGGCTGGCGTTCAGGCGCAAGGGGTTTGGATAGGCTCAGCAGCGCCAGGGCCTGGGCGAGGTCGGCGATCAGATCGCTGGTGTCTTCGAGTCCGATGTGCAGCCGCAGGACGACACCGCGGCCGGACCAGTCCGACACCGATCTCACGCGGGCCATGTCGAGCGGCATGACCAGGCTC
>JBDTCA010000179.1:0-4716 GCA_039923815.1 Caldimonas sp.
AGGTCGGCGACGACCTTCTCGATGCCCACTTTGTCGATGAGTCGAAGCGCCGCGTTGCTGATGCGCAAGCGCACCCAGCGATTTTCACCCTCGACCCAGAACCGGCGGTAATGCAGGTTGGGCAGGAAGCGACGCTTCGTTTTGTTGTTGGCGTGGGAAACGTTGTTCCCCGACATCGGGCGCTTGCCCGTGACCTGACAGACGCGTGCCATTGACGCTTCTCCGTGATTGTTCTTGCAGCGACCGTGGTCGCGGCGGTTACCCGAGTCGTGTCGTCTTGCGTTTCGATTCTTGCCGACCCGGCAAAGCCTGCGATTATAGCCCGTCAGGCCTGCTCGAGAAAGCGCTGGGCGTCGAGGGCGGCCATGCAGCCGGTTCCGGCGCTGGTGATCGCCTGCCGGTACACGTGGTCCTGGACGTCGCCCGCAGCGAAGACCCCGGGTACCGTGGTCATCGTCGCAAAGCCTTCGAGACCGCTCCTGGTGAGGATGTAGCCGTCCTTCATCTCGAGCTGCCCCTTGAAGATGTCGGTGTTCGGCTGATGGCCGATGGCGATGAAGCAGCCGGTCAGCGCGAGGTCCGACGTGCTGCCACCGTCGGTGCTGCGAATCCGAACGCCGGTCACGCCACTGGCGTCGCCGAGGACTTCGTCGAGCGTCGACCAGAGATGGAGTTCCATCTTGCCGTCGGCGACCTTGGCCATCATCTTGTCGACGAGGATCGCTTCGGCGCGGAACTTGTCGCGTCGATGCACGACGTGCACCTTCGATGCGATGTTGGAAAGATAGAGCGCCTCTTCGACGGCCGTGTTGCCGCCGCCCACCACGCACACGGTCTGATCGCGATAGAAGAATCCGTCGCAGGTGGCGCAGCCGCTGACGCCGCGGCCCATGAATTTCTCTTCGGAGGGCAGGCCGAGGTACTTGGCGGAGGCGCCGGTGGCAACGATGAGGGCATCGCACGTGTAGGTCGCTGAATCACCGACGAGCGTGAACGGCCGCTTCGAGAGATCGACCCGGTTGACGTGGTCGAAAACGATCTTCGTGTCGAAGCGCTCGGCGTGCTTGAGGAAGCGGTCCATCAACGCCGGTCCCATGACGCCGTCGACGTCCGCCGGCCAGTTGTCCACGTCGGTGGTGGTCATCAGCTGCCCGCCCTGGGCGATGCCGGTGATGAGCATCGGCTTCAGGTTGGCACGGGCGGCGTAGATCGCGGCGGAATAGCCCGCGGGGCCCGAGCCGAGGATGAGAACGCCGGCATGGTGGGAAATTGGGGTCATGAAAAGAAGGTTCCGCGGAGAAAAAAGGTCGAGGTGTGGCAGAGACGCTGCAAGTCTGACATGGGGTTGCAACCGGCTGGCAGCAACGGTCGTATTGGTGACAATAGCCTTCGCCGAGGTGTCCGGAACAGGACGCCGGCGCCCGGTAGCTACTTAGAAAGGCACCCCCGATGGCGATGCTCTCGAACCTCGATCTCATCCGGCGCGTGCCGCTGTTCTCGCTGCTGACCAACGACCAGGCCCAGGGCATCGCCGACAGCGTCGTCAAGCGGCGTTTCCGGCGCGGAGAGATCGTGGTCGAGCACAACAAGAAATCGAACGCCCTGTTCATCCTGCTCACCGGCCGTGCTCGCGTGCTGACGGCTGACGCCCGAGGACGCGAGGTCATCCTCGCGGTGCTGCAGTCGGGTGACTACGTCGGCGAGATGAGCCTGATCGACAACGAACCACACTCGGCCACTGTGCGTGCCGAAGTCCAGACCGACATGCTGATCCTTGGCCGTGCCGAGTTCGCACGCTGTCTGCCGGAAAACTCGAGCCTGTCGTACGCGATCATGCGCGGCCTGGTGCAGCGCTTGCGCAGCGCCGACCGGCAGATCGAGTCGCTGGCGCTGCTCGATGTCTACGGCCGCGTTGCCCGCACGCTGCTCGACATGTCGGAGATGGAAGGCGAGGTCAAGATCATCCGCAACAAGGTCTCGCGCCAGGACCTGGCCAAGGTCGTCGGCGCCTCGCGCGAGATGGTCAGCCGCGTCATGAAGGATCTCGAGAGCCGCGGCATGGTGCAGACGCAGGAGAACGGCTGGGTCATCATCAAGGAACAGCTCACCGGCTGAGATGACTTTCCCTCTCGGCTCCCTGCGCGGAGACGCTACCGATGCCGTCGGCCGCGGCCCCGCTTCGCGTCTCGGTGACTCCACCTCGTTTTCGCCCGGATGGCATTCGCAGCTGGCGCTTCTTGCCGGCGGTGTTCTCTGGTTGCTGGCTCTGCTTGCGCTCGCCACACACTCCGGGTCCGATGCCGGCTTCTCGACCTCCGGCAGCGGCGGTGCCGTTCACAACCGTGTCGGCCTGATCGGCGCCTGGGTCTCCGACCTCGCCTTCTTCCTGTTCGGCTATTCGATCTGGTGGGCGCCGATCGTGGCGCTGCGGGCTTGGCTCGGGGCGCTGGCGCATGCGCTGCGCACCACCGCCGGCACCGGCACCGCGGCCGCCGGCAAAGCCGAACTCGAACCGTCGACGCCGACCTGGCCGGTCTGGCTCGGTCTTGCCCTCGTGCTGGCCGCGAGTTCGTCGCTCGAATGGACGCGGCTTTATCAGTGGGAAGCGCAGATGGCAGGCGGAAACGCCGGCGGCGTGCTCGGCTACGCGCTGGGCAAGACGAGCCAGGGCCTGCTCGGCTTCGCCGGATCGGGCGTGCTCTGGATCGCCGTGCTGGTCGCCGGCGTGTCGATGGCGCTGCGCTTTTCATGGCCGCGCGTGGCCGAGTCGCTCGGCGGCTGGATCGTGGCTCTGCGCAGCCGCCGCGTCCAGCGCATCGAGCGCGCCGAAGACGTTCGCTTCGGCGCCGAGGCGATCCGCGAGCGCGACGAGATCGTCGAAGTCGAGCACGAACTGCAAGAGCAGCATCTGCCGATCGTCATCGAGCCGGCCCTGGCCTCGGTACCGACCAGCACGCGCGTCGTCAAGGAACGTCAGAAGCCGCTCTTCACGGAGCTCGCCGACACCCGGCTGCCGCAGGTCGATCTTCTCGACTCGGCGCCGCAGCGGGTCGAGGGCGTGAGCGCCGAATCGCTCGAGATGACCTCGCGCATGATCGAGAAGAAGCTGCGCGACTTCGGTGTCGAGGTGCGAGTCGTCGCCGCCTCGCCGGGGCCGGTCATCACGCGCTACGAGATCGAGCCGGCGGTGGGCGTCAAGGGTTCGCAGGTGCTCAACCTCGCCAAGGACCTGGCCCGCTCGCTGAGCCTCGTCAGCATCCGCGTCGTCGAGACGATTCCCGGCAAGACCACGATGGCGCTCGAGTTGCCGAACGCGAAGCGGCAGACGATCCGGCTCTCCGAAGTGCTCGGCTCGCAGGTCTATGCCGACTCGGGCTCGCAGCTCACGATCGGGCTCGGCAAGGACATCGTCGGCAACCCGATCGTCGCCGACCTGCAGAAGATGCCGCACTGCCTCGTCGCCGGCACCACCGGCGCCGGCAAGTCGGTCGGCATCAACGCGATGATCCTGAGCCTGCTCTACAAGGCCGAGGCGCGTGACGTGAGGCTCATCCTCATCGACCCGAAGATGCTCGAGATGAGCGTCTATGAGGGCATCCCGCACCTGCTCTGCCCGGTCGTCACCGACATGAAGCAGGCCGCCAACGCGCTCACCTGGGGCGTGGGCGAGATGGAGCGGCGCTACAAGCTGATGAGCAAGCTCGGGGTCAGGAACGTCGCCGGCTACAACAAGAAGATCGCCGAGGCGGCCGAACGCGGCGAGCACCTCCCCAACCCGTTCAGCCTCACGCCCGACGCGCCGGAGCCGCTCGAGCGCTTGCCGCTCATCGTGGTCGTGATCGACGAGCTGGCCGACCTGATGATGGTCGTCGGCAAGAAGATCGAGGAGCTGATCGCCCGCCTTGCGCAGAAGGCGCGGGCATCCGGCGTGCACCTGATCCTGGCCACGCAACGGCCGAGCGTCGACGTCATCACCGGCCTCATCAAGGCCAACATCCCGACTCGCCTGTCGTTCCAGGTCTCGAGCAAGATCGACTCGCGCACCATCCTCGACCAGTCGGGCGCCGAGGCGCTGCTCGGCATGGGCGACATGCTCTACCTGCCGTCGGGCAGCGGCCTGCCGGTGCGCGTCCACGGCGCCTTCGTGAGCGACGAGGAAGTGCACCGGGTCGTCGCCTACCTGAAGAGCCAGGGCGAGCCGAACTACATCGAAGGCATCCTCGAAGGCGGCACGGTCGACGGCGACGGCGCCGACGGCCCGGCCGGCGACGCCGGCGCAGCCGGCGAGAACGACCCGATGTACGACCAGGCCGTCGGCATCGTCCTGCAGCACCGCCGGGCCTCGATCTCGCTGGTGCAGCGCCATCTGCGCATCGGCTACAACCGCGCCGCGCGGCTGCTGGAACAAATGGAGAAATCCGGGCTCGTATCCGGCATGGCCACCAACGGAAACCGCGACATCCTCGTGCCGGCGCAAATCGAGTGAAGTCGAACCTTGCCGCACGGGCGCTTGCCAGCGCCCTGTTCGTGGTCGCGACACACGCCTTCGCTGCGCCGGTCGACACGCTGCGTGAGTTCGTTCGCGACGTGAAGAGCGGCCGCTCGCAGTTCACGCAGGTCGTGACCTCGCCCGACGGGGTCAAGAAGAAGAGCTCGGCCGGCACCTTCGAGTTCTCGCGCCCGAACCGCTTCCGCTTTGCCTATGCCAAACCGTTC
>JBDTCA010000180.1:0-3244 GCA_039923815.1 Caldimonas sp.
GCGGGTTTCGCGGGCATCGCCAACGCGCCGGTCGCTTCCCTGACCCCCGACATGGGCGAGACGATCCTCGTGCAGACGTTCGTCGTCGTCGTCATCGGCGGCGTCGGCTCGTTCCCGGGCGCCATCATCGGCGGCCTCATCGCCGGCGAGATCATCAGCATCACGGCGATGATCAACCCGGCCTATTCGTACGTGATGCTGTTCGTCGCCATGACGCTCGTCCTGCTGCTGCGGCCTCACGGCTTGCTCGGCACGGCCAGCCGCGAGTAAGGCTGATCCCATGATGCGCATCCGCCGCCCCTACCTCATCGAGATCCTGACGGCCGTCGGCCTGCTGGCCGCACCGTTCGTGCTGCCTTATCTCGACTTCGCACCGAACACCGTCAACCGGATCCTGGTCTGGGGCCTGTTCGGCATCGGCTTCGACATCCTGTTCGGCTACGCCGGCCTGCTCTCGTTCGGCCAGGCCGCGTTCTACGGAATGGGCGGCTTCGTTGCGGCCTATCTGCTCACCGTGGCCGGGTTCCCGCACGTCCTGACGGCGCTCGTCATCGGCACGATCGCCGCCGCGATCACCGGCTACCTGGTCGGCCTGGTGGCGCTGCGGCGGACCGGCATCTACTTCATCATGATCACGGTGTCGATCGCGGAGGTGTTCTTCTTCGTCGAGTTCTCGCCGCTGTCGGAGTTCACAGGCGGCGAGAACGGGTTGCCCGGGGTGCCGACCCCGGTGTTCGACCTGGGGTTCACCGTCCTCAAGTTCACCACCGGCTGGTCGCTCTACTGGTTCCTGGCGGCGTGCTATTTCATCGGCATCGTGATTGCGCTGCGCATCGTGCGCTCGCCCATCGGCGCCATCCTGAGCGCCGTCCGCGACAACCCGTTGCGGGCAGCCGCCGTCGGTCACAACGTCCATGGCTACAAGCTCACCGCGTTCGTGATCGCGGCCGCCTATGCCGGCTTCGCAGGTGGCCTGCTCGGCGTGATGCAGGCGTTCATGCCCCCCGACGCCTTCATGTTCCAGACCTCGGCCCAGCTGGTGATCCAGACCGTGATCGGCGGCGTCGGCACCCTGTTCGGACCGTTGCTCGGCGCCGCCGTCTGGCTGTACCTGCAAGACTTCCTTCAGGCCAGGCTCAACCTCGGCGCCAGCTGGGCGCTGGTGCTCGGCATCATCTTCGTGTTGCTCGTTTGTTTCCTTCGCCACGGGATCATCGGCGGCATTTCGGATCTTTACGGCTACCTGACCGGGCGCAACAAGCACCCCGAACCCGAGCCCGACGACGCTGCCGCCGACACGGTCGAACAGAGTGGCGTCGTGAGCGCGGTTCCGGTCGCCGCGCCCGCCCTGCAGCGCCAGCGCCAGGGCCGCTCCCTTGAAGGCCCGATCCTGCAGGTGACCGGACTGACCAAGCAATACGGCGGTCTGGTCGCCAACAGCAACATCGATTTCTCCGTCAACCGCGGCGAACTGCGCGGCGTGATCGGGCCGAACGGCGCCGGCAAGTCGACCTTCTTCAAGATGCTGACCTGTGAAGTGCGACCGACCTCGGGAAAGATCGTCTTCGAAGGCCGCGACATCACCGGCATGACCGTCACCGACGCCTGCCAGTTCGGGCTCACCAAGAGCTATCAGGTCAACCAGCTGTTCACCCGCCTGACCGTGCGCGAGAACCTGACCGTGGCGGTCCTGGCCGAGTTGCGTGGCAAGTTCCGCATGGACATGTGGCGGCGGACCGAGAGCATTCCCGGCCTGGCCGAGCGGGTTGCGTACTACCTGGCGCTCGTCAACCTGACGCGGCGCGCCGACACGCCGGTGGCGTCGCTGGCCTACGGCGAGAAGCGCCGGCTGGAGATCGGGCTGGCGCTGGCCACGTCGCCGAGCCTGCTGCTGCTCGACGAGCCGCTGGCCGGGATGAGCCCGCGCGAGCGGGTCGACACGGTCAAGCTGCTGAAGTCCATCAGCCAGGGTCGAACCATGATCGTGATCGACCACGACAAGGACTCGTTGTTCGAGCTGGTCGAGAAAGTCACCGTCCTCCAGGAGGGCCGCATCCTGGTGGAGGGCACGCCGCAGGAGATCGAGGCCAATCCGGCCGTGCAGGAAGCCTACCTCGGCGGGATGGTGATCGCATGAGCACCTCGACCGTTCCCAAGGCGAATACCGAAGCGCAATGCGCGGAGGCCATCCAATGAGTCTTCTCGAAGTCTCGGGACTCAACAGCTACTACGGCGACTCCCACATCCTCTTCGACATCGCCTTGCGGGTCGAAGCGCACGAGGTGGTGGCCTTGCTGGGCCGCAACGGCGCGGGCAAGAGCACCACCCTGAAGACCCTGATGGGCATCGTCAAGCCGCGCTCGGGGGCCGTCGTCTTCGACGGCGTCGACATCGCCGGCAAGCCGGCACACCGGATCGCGCAGGCCGGCATGCAGTTGGTGCCGGAAGATCGCCGCATCTTCGGCAGCCTCGATGTCGAGGAGAACATCGTCCTTGCCAGCCTGACCGCCAAGAGCGCCTGGCCGCTGGAGCGCATCTACGAGCTGTTTCCTCGCCTGGCCGAGCGCCGCCGAAGCCGCGGCACCGACCTGTCGGGCGGCGAGCAGCAGATGCTGTCGATCGCCCGCGCCCTGGTGCGCGATCCCAAGATGATCCTGCTCGACGAGCCCTTCGAGGGCCTGGCGCCGGTGATCGTGCGCGACCTGCTCGCGGCCTGCCGCAAGCTGGCAGAGGCCGGCCAGACCATCGTGCTGGTGGAGCAGAACCTGGCGGCGGCCCTGGCGCTCGCCAGCCGCGTCTACATCATCAACAACGGCCACATCGCGCACGAGGGTTCGGCCGAGGAGATCAAGGCCGACCCGCGCCTGCTCCAGAAATACCTGGGCATATGAAGCATCGGGGCGGTCGATGACGGGGGCCTGCGTCATCGGCCACATCACCGTCAAGGATCCGGCCCAGTGGGCTGCGTATTGCGCGGCGGTCCCCGCGACCGTGGCGCCCTGGGGGGCCGAGGTGATCTTTCGCGGTCGCCGCGCACGCCTGCTCGGCGGCGAGCATCGTCGCAGCGAGACCGTCGTCCTGCGCTTTCCCGACCGCGCCGCGGTCGATGGCTGGTTCGATTCGCCGGCCTATCAGGCGCTGCTGCCGCTGCGCACGGCCGCAGCCGACGTCGACCTGATCAGCTTCGTGGCCTGACCGCGGTCGCGACGCCGGCGCTGGCCACCCTGCTCCGCCCAAATGGCTG
>JBDTCA010000181.1:0-7654 GCA_039923815.1 Caldimonas sp.
CAGCGTTGCGACCTTCGACAACACGATCGCGGCGCTCGACCGCGCCGGTCGACTGTTCGATCGCGTCGCCAGCATGTTCCACAACCTGACGGCGAGCGAGACCTCGCCGGCCCTGCAATCGGTGGAGCGCCAGATGGCACCGCTGCTCGCCGCGCACGACAGCCGCATCTACATGCACGCCGGCGCGTTCGCACGCGTCGACGCTCTTCATGCACACGGTGCCACGCTCGATCTCGACGCCGAGCAGCGTCGCGTCCTCGATCGTTTCCACACCGATTTCGTTCGCGCCGGTGCCAGGCTCGATCCTGCCGGCCAGAGGCGTTACGCCGAGGTGATGCAACGGCTCGCCGAGCTGACCACGCGCTTTGGCCAGAACGTGCTCGCCGACGAGTCGGGCTTTCGTCTCGTGCTGCGTGGCGAGGCCGATCTCGCCGGCCTGCCGCCATTCGTGCGGGCAGCCGCGCGGCAGGCGGCCGTCGAGCGCGGCTCCCCTGATGCGGATGCCGACGCCGACGCCGACGTGTCGCTGATCACCTTGTCGCGTTCGCACATCGTGCCGTTCCTGACCTTTTCCGAACGCCGCGATCTGCGCGAGCAGGCATGGCGCGCATGGACCTCGCGTGGCGAGCATGCCGGCGAAAGCGACAACCGCGGGATCGCCGCGGCGATCCTGGCCCTGCGCCTCGAGCAGGCGCAGCTGCATGGTTACGCGTCGTATGCCGACTACGCCCTCAGCGACACCATGGCAGGGACGCAGGCGGCTGTGACGACGTTGCTCGAACGCGTCTGGCAGCCGGCGAAGGCGCGGGCGCTGCAGGAGCGGCAAGCCCTGGAAGCGTTGGCGCTGTCACGTGGAGAGCCGGCGAAGATCGAGCCGTGGGACTGGCGCTTCTACGCCGAGAAGGTGCGGCAGGCTCGCTACGACCTCGACGAGGCGGCCGTCAAGCCCTACTTCTCGCTCGACGGCATGGTCGACGCCATCTTCGACTGCGCATCGCGGCTGTTCGGACTGGTCTTCGTGCCACGGCCGAAGATCGCGGTCTATCACCCCGACGTGCGCGTCTACGAAGTGCAGCGCGGCGGCGAGGCCATCGGCGTCTTCCTGCACGACAACTTCGCGCGGCCGAGCAAGCGCAGCGGCGCCTGGATGAGCGCGTATCGCATGCAGTCGCGTCACCTCGGTGAGGGTGCGGCTCCGGTGCTGCCCATCATCGTCAACAACAACAACTTCGCCAAGGGTGCAGCCGGCGAGCCGACGCTGCTCAGCTTCGACGATGCACGAACGCTCTTCCATGAGTTCGGTCACGGCCTGCACGGCCTGCTCTCGGACGTCACCTACGAGCGTGTCTCCGGCACCAACGTGCTGCGCGACTTCGTCGAGCTGCCGTCTCAGCTGTTCGAGCACTGGCTCGAAGAGCGCGACGTCTTGAAGCGTCACGCTCGGCATCACCTCAGCGGCGAGCCGATCCCCGACGAACTCATCACGCGGCTGCGCCGCGCGCGCCACTTCAACCAGGGCTACGAGACCGTGCGCTATGCGGCCTCGGCCCTGGTCGACATGGCTGCGCATGCACGCAACGAGCCCGGTCCGATCGACGTCGTGGCCTTCGAGCGCGCCGAGCTCGAGCGGCTCGGCCTGCCCGATGGCGTCGGCCTCAACCATCGACTCACGCACTTCCAGCACCTGTTTTCCGGCTCCGGTTACGCGGCCGGCTATTACGTCTATCTGTGGGCCGAGGTGCTGGAGGCCGATGGCTTCGAGGCCTTCGTCGAAGCCGGTGACCCTTTCGACGCGGCCGTGGCCGACCGGCTCGCGCGCTTCATCTATTCGACCGGCAATTCGCTCGAGCCGGGGGCCGCCTACCGTGCCTTCCGTGGCCGCGAGGCGACTCCCGAGCCGATGCTTCGCCAGCGCGGTCTACTCGAAGAAATTCCCACCGCCTAATTCAGGGCTTCCGGCGCGCCTGCGCGCCGGACCGCATCGTCGGAGCCTGCCGCTGCCTCTGCTGCCGCCGTCGTCTCGGGAAAATAGGTGTGGATCGCACCGATGAAGAGAGCGAAGTCGATCGGCTTGGTCAAGTAGTCGGAAAAGCCTGCGGCGAGGCCGCGCGAAATGTCTTCAGGCATGGCATTGGCAGACAGCGCGACGCATCGAATGGCGCGTGTCGCCGGCTCGGCCCGCAAACGCCGCAACACTTCATAGCCGTCGAAGTCGGGCAACTGCAAGTCGATCAGCACAAGGTCGGGAACGAGCCTGATTGCCACGGCAACGCCGGCCGTGCCGGTGGGTTCGGACACGATGTCGAGACCGCGGATGCTCTTGACCAGTTCCTCGACGAGCAGGACGTTGACCTGGTTGTCCTCGATGTAGAGGATGCGGCCGCGGCGCTCGTTCGCGCGCCCAGGTACTCCACGCGGCGCCTCGGCGAGCGAAGCGACGACTTGCGGAGTGGCGTCGTGCCGCGGTTTGACAGCATCGGCGGCTGGCAACCGCACATCGAACGTGGTGCCCGCGCCCGGCTCGCTGCTGACGTGGATGGTGCCGCCCATGCCGTCGACGAGCGCCTTGACGATGGTCAGTCCGATGCCGGTGCCTTCGATGCCCTCGTGCTCGACGCCGAAGCGGTTGAACGGCTCGAACAGGTTGGCAATCTGCTCGGGCGAAAGGCCGCGACCAGTGTCCCGCACGACCAGCCGCACCTGCCCGCCCGCAAGGGCGGACTCGACGACGACACGGCCGCCGCGGCGGTTGTACTTGATGGCGTTCGACAACAGGTTGATGAGCACCTGCCGCAGGCGTGTCGGGTCCGCGCGCGCAACGCCACCCTCGGCGCGCACCTCGAGCTCAACCCCGTGCTGCTCGGCCAGCGATTGCACCAGGGGCAGCGACCGCTGCACGAGCTCGCCGACGTCGACGGCGCGCAGCGTCAGACGCAGCTCGCCGGATTCGAGGCCGGAGAGGTCGAGCACGTCGTTGATGAGCGAAAGCAGGTGATCGCCTGCAGAACGTATGTGCTCGAGCTTGGCCAGCTGGCCTTCGGAGCCTGATTGGCGCGCCTCGATCTGCAGGATCTGGGTAAAGCCGAGAACGGCGTTGAGCGGCGTGCGCAGCTCATGGCTCATGCGCGAAAGAAACTGCGACTTGGCCTGGATCTCGCGCTCGGCAAGCACGGCCTGCTGGCGCGCCAGATCCGAGTTCTTGCTCTCGGTGATGTCCCAGTTGACGCCGACGCGGCGCGTGGCCCGACCGGTCTCGTCGACGACGACGGCCGAGCGCGATGCCAGCCAGCGATAGCGGCCGTCGGGCAGGCAAACCCGGAACTCGTACGACGTCGCGACGTCGCTCTGGCTTGCACCGCTCAGCGAGTCGAGCAGGACCGGCAGGTCGTCCGGGTGGACCACCGCGAGGCGTTCCTCGTGAGGGGGCACGCCGTCGGCAGAGCTCATTCCGCGCAGCTCGAACATTCGCTCGTCCCAACGCATGTTGTCCCCGGTCATCGTCGTTTCCCACATGCCGATGCCGGCGTGTCGGGTGATGAACGCGGCACGCCGGCTGGCCTCGCGCAAGGCGTCGATCGACTCGTGGCGCTCGGTGACGTCCATGGCGACGCCGACGACGCGGCGGTGACCGGTGACGCCATGGTCGATGTCGGCTCGCAACACGATCCAGCGCACGCTGCCGTCGCGCCGGTGGATGCGGAACTCGGCCTCGAACAGCCCGTCGCCGTTGGCCAGGTATTCGCGCGAGGCCGAGCGGGTGCGCTCGCGGTCGTCGGGGTGCACGGCCTCGGTGATCCAGCGGTCGAACGTCGGCACGTGCGGTGGTTGAAAGTGATCGAAGATCACGAACATTTGCGCGTTCCAGTCGGTCTGCAGCGGCGCGACCGACGCCGACCAGATGCCGATGCCTGCCGCTCGCGATGCCGCGTCGAGCCGGCGTGCCAGCTCCTCGGCGTGGCGCAGGTGCTCGATGCGCTCGGTCATGTCGAGCGCAACGCCGAGGAAGCCGCGTGGCCGCCCCGCTTCGTCGCGCTCGACGACGCGGCGCGTCAGGACGTAGCGCCAAGTGCCGTCGGCTCGACGGTAGCGAGTCTCCGTGTCGGTCGGCTGACCACTTTCGAGCGCCTTTTCCACCGATTCGACGACGGCCGGAAGATCGTCGGGATGGATGTACGAACGCACCTCGTCGAGCGAGTGTCCTTCCGGCCGCGACGGCATGCCCAGCAGCTCGAAGCCCTTGTCGCTGCAGAACATGAGGTCGCTGCGGAGGTCGTGGCTCCAGATCGAGACGCGGCCCAGCTCGACCGCCATCTGCAACTGCGCGTTGGCGCCCAGGAGTGCGCGTGCCGCCTCATACGACTCGGTGTCGTCCACCATGACCCCGAGGGCGCGGTCAGGCACGCCGTGGACGCCGTTCCTGACCTCCCACTGCGAGTGGATCCAGCGGACGCTGCCGTCACCTCGCATCACGCGATAGCGCTGCGCATAGCGACCGGCGCGGCGCGTCGATTCGATGTAGTTCATGCGAACGCGATCTTCCGGATGGATGCGCTCGATCGCGGCCTCGTGGCTGGGCGTGCCGTCTTTCGGATCGATGCCCCAGAAGCCGAAGACGTGGACGTCCCAGTGGCCCTGGCCCGACGGAATTTCGCGTTCCCAGGTCCCGAGGCGGCCAAACTCCTGAGTCGCCTCGAGCAGCTCGCCCTGGCGCCGGGACTGCAGCGAAAGACGATGCACGGCGGTCATGTCGCGAAACGTCCAGAGCAGCTGGCTGTCGAGAAGCTGCACCCGCGCATCGACCCAGAACTCGGTGCCGTCCTTTCCCTTCATGCGCAGTCCGCCGGCTTCGCTGGGCGGTGTCGCCAGCATGCCGCCGAGTGCCAGGCGCGCCTGCGTTCCGGCTGGGCCGAGAGGCGTGAAGGCGAGCAGCGTGTGGGCCAGGCTGCCGGCCATGAAGCCGGTCGCTTCGATGAATGCGACGTTGGCCCAGGCGACGGTGCCGATGGCGTCGGTGATGGCGATCAGGTCGCTGACCTGGTCGACAAGTGCCCGCAGCAGGCTGCCCGGCGGCTCGCTCCGGGCGAGGGCGTGATCGGCGTCACCCATGCGAAGCCTTGTGCGAGGCGCCTTGTTCAGTGAGTTCGAAGAAGTCTAGCCGTCGCGGGACGGGCTTGGCCGATCGGCCTCAGGCTTCCGCGACCTGCAGCACGAGCTTGCCGAAGTTTTCGCCGCGGAAAAGCCTGAGCAACGAGTCCGGGAAGGTGTCCATGCCGACGACGATGTCCTCGCGGCTCGTCATCCGGCCATCCGCAAGGTAGCCGGAGAGCTCCGCGATGGCGGCCGGAAAACGGTCCGCGTAGTCGAACACGACGATGCCTTCCATGCGGGCGCGATTGACAAGCAGGGACAGGTAGTTCGCCGGTCCTCTGACCGGCTCGGTGTTGTTGTACTGGCTGATCGCGCCGCAGATGATGATCCGGGCCTTGCGGTTGATGCGCGTGAGCACGGCATCGAGGATCTCGCCGCCGACGTTGTCGAAGTAGATGTCGACGCCTTTCGGGCAATGTGCCTTCAGACCGTCCTTGACCGGGCCGGCCTTGTAGTCGATGCAGGCATCGAAGCCGAGCTCGTCGACGACCCACGCGCACTTGGTCGGCCCGCCGGCAATACCGACGACGCGACAGCCCTTGATCTTCGCCAGCTGCCCGACGGTCTGGCCGACGGCGCCTGCCGCGCCCGAAACCACCACCGTCTCGCCGGCCTGCGGCTGGCCGACATCCATGAGGCCGAAATAAGCCGTCATGCCAGGCATGCCGAGGACGTTGAGCCACTGGGTCAACGTGCCGACGCCGAGGTCGACCGGCTGCAGCGCCCCGCGGCCGATCAGGTCGGCAGTGAAAGCCGCATATTCCTGCACGCCGAGTGCGCCGCTGACATGCTGACCGACAGCGAACTTCGGATTGGCCGTCGCCACCACGACGCCGATGCCGCCCGCCCGCATCACTTCGTCGATGCCGACAGGCGCGATGTAGCTCTTGCCCTCGTTCATCCAGCCGCGCATGGCGGGGTCGAGGGAAAGCGACAGCGTCTTCACCAGCACGCCGCCGGCAGCGGTCTCGCCGACCGGCTCGGCGGTGAAGCGCCAGTCGGCGGGCACCGGCAGCCCCGTGGGTCGGCGGGCGAGTCGAACCTGATGGTTGACGAGAGCGGCGGGTGTCGACATGGCGATTCCTTCGGTGGCGGATGAAGGCTGGGAAGACGGCGTAAAAAAGCCGCGGTGGAACCGCGGCTTGATTCGGGCGAGGCCCGAGGCTTACAGCACGCGAATGTTCGCGGCTTGCAGGCCCTTCTGGCCTTGCTTGACTTCGAATTCGACGCGCTGGTTTTCGGTGAGCGTCTTGAAGCCGGTGCCCGTGATGTCACGGAAGTGGGCGAAGAGGTCCGCGCCACCGGCATCCTGTGCGATGAAGCCGAAGCCCTTGCTTTCGTTGAACCACTTCACGGTGCCGGTCTGGGTCGGGGTCGTCATGGGAAATATCCTGTCTATACGATGAAATGAATGCGCAGCACATGCGGCGCATGCAGCGACACTCAAGAACCGATCAGGGGGATTTCAGGTGGCCCGACGCGAGAACCGCGAGGGGTAGAACGAGAATCACGAACAACCACTGTCTTGCGTATAACTGTGCTGCTAA
Organism: Caldimonas sp.; assembly: GCA_039923815.1. Lineage (GTDB taxonomy): Bacteria > Pseudomonadota > Gammaproteobacteria > Burkholderiales > Burkholderiaceae_C > Schlegelella_A. The sequence continues at coordinate 6,696 of JBDTCA010000181.1, forward strand.
TGTACACGACCCCACTGACCAGCGCCATTGCGCCGCAGCCATGACCACGACGACCGCGCCCTCCAACGAACCCCCCTGGAAGCACGACGGCGTGCGCGTCGTGCCCGCCGACAACCTCGACGGCAACACTGCGCAGACACCCGGCATGGACCGCAAGGCGGCCATCAACTTCGCGCGGGTCGGTGCCCAGAAGCTCTGGGCCGGCACCGTCCACATCCATGCCGACGCCAAGACGGGCGCCCATCATCACGGCCACCTCGAGAGCGTCATCTACGTCGTCAAGGGTCGCGCGCGAATGCGCTGGGGCAATGCGCTCGAGTTCACCGCCGAGGCCGGCCCGGGCGACTTCATCTACATCCCGCCGTACGTGCCTCACCAGGAGATCAACGCCAGTCCGGACGAGACGCTCGAATGCGTGCTCTGCCGCAGCGACGGTGAAGCAGTGGCGGTGAATCTCGACATCGAGCCGGTCGAAAAGCCCGAGCTCGTGCGCTGGATCGACCCGACCCATCCCCATGGCTGAACCGATGCCCGCACTTCGGCTCTCCGTTCTCGACCAGTCCGTCTCGCTCGCCGGCAGCAGCGAGGACGCCGCGATCCGAGACACGGTGTCGCTCGCCGAAGACTGCGAACGCCTCGGCTATTCGCGCTTCTGGGTCAGCGAGCACCACGGCCTGCCCACGATCGTCGGCAGCGCGCCCGAGATCGTGATGGCGGCGATCGCGGCACGAACCCACGCGATTCGAATCGGCAGCGCCGGCGTCATGCTGCCGCACTACAGCTCGCTCAAGGTCGCCGAGCAGTTCCGCGTTCTCGAAGCGCTGGCACCGGGCCGCATCGACCTCGGCGTCGGCCGTGCGCCGGGCGGCGACATGCGCACGGCACGCGCGCTCAACCCGCACGCGATGTCGGCGGCGGATCACTTTCCGGAGCAGGTCCGCGACCTGCAGGCCTGGACC
>JBDTCA010000182.1:0-2778 GCA_039923815.1 Caldimonas sp.
GCTGCTGACTCGGGAGCGCAATGGGTTGGACAACCTCATCCGGGGCGGCTGCGGGCACCGCGGCAAGATTCGTCAGCGGCGCGACCTGCGATCCTGCAACGGGTGCCGCCACGGCCACCGGCTTGGCCTGACTCTTCTTCAGCTCGTCGACTTCGGCACGAAGACGTTTGATCTCGAATCGCAGTTCATCGAAATCCTTGGCCGTCTGCGCGGAGGCCGGACCGACGAGTGCGAACGCGAACGTGGCGGCGATCAAGGGTTTGGGGCTCATGGATTCGTCGTTCTGTTGTCACAGCGCGTTGGCGCCGTCGTGGGTGATTTGCGTGCCGGCATCTCCATGCAGCATCGCCTCGATACTCTCGAGCGAGCCGATTGCTGCACGCTTGCCAGTTGCGTCGACGAATGCGCAGGCGGCCGCGACCTTGGGCGCCATCGATCCGGATGCGAACGAGGAGCGAGCGAAGGCGGATGGGGCCGCTCCGCGGACCGCACGCTGCGTCGTCTTTCCGAAGTCGACGTAGACCGCATCGACGTCGGTGGCGATCAGCAGGCAGTCGGCCGACAACTGCCGCGCGAGCAGGCTGCTCGACGCATCCTTGTCGATCACCGCCTCCACGCCTTGCAGCCGTGGCCCGCCGTCGGTCGACGCCACGGGAATGCCGCCTCCGCCGGCCGCGATGACGACCGCTCTCTGAGCGAGCAGCCACTGGATCGGCTGTAGTGACAACACACGGAGCGGCTTGGGCGACGCCACGACCCTGCGAAAGCCCGTGCCGTCGGCCGCCATCGTCCAACCCATCGACTGCGCGATGCGCTCCGATTTCGCCTTGCCGTAGAGCAGCCCGATCGGCTTTGACGGCGCGGAGAACGCGGGGTCGTCCCGATCGACCTCTGTCCGCGTCAGCAGCGTGACGACGGTCAGGCCGGGAAGCAAATTGCCGAGCTCCTGCTCCAGGAGATATCCGACCATCCCTTCGCTCTCTGCTCCGAGGACGTCGAGCGGATAGTCGCCGCCAGCCGCGTAGGCCTGCACCTGCAGTGCGATCAGCCCCACCTGCGGGCCGTTGCCATGCGTCAGCACAAGCTCGTTGCCAGGGGCGATAAGTGCGATCTGTGCCGCGGCGCGCTTCACGTTGGCGAGCTGGTTCGCCGCGCTCATGGGCTCGCCCCGGCGCAGCAACGCGTTCCCTCCCAGGGCGACGACGATCCTCACGACGCAAGGGCTGGAGAAGTCATCACCCGAGCGTCGCCACGAGAACCGCCTTGATGGTGTGCATGCGGTTCTCCGCCTGCGTGAACACGATCGACGCGTCTGACTCGAACACCTCGTCGGTGACCTCCCCCTCCGTCAGCCCGAAGCGTTCGTTGATCTTGCGTGCCTCGTCGGTGTCGAGGTTGTGGAACGAGGGCAGGCAATGCAGGAATCGTGTGCGCGGCTTGCCGGTCGCCTGCATCAGCGCCGTGGTCACCCGGTAGGGCGTGAGCTCGCCGATGCGCTGCTCCCAGACCTCATCCGGCTCGCCCATCGAGACCCACACGTCGGTGTAGAGGAAGTCCGCCCCCGCAACCGCTTTCAGCGGATCGGCCTCGATCGTGATCCGGGCACCGGTGCGTTCGGCCAGCACACGCATCCGCGCCACCAGCGGCTCCGGAGGCTGCAGAGCTTCGGGCGCCGCGATGCGCACGTCCATGCCCATCTTCGTGCCGCCGATCAGCAGCGAGCAACCCATGTTGAAGCGGGCGTCGCCGAGGTAACAGAACGACAGTTCGTGCAGCGGCTTCTCACCGAACTCCTGCATCGTCAACAGGTCGGCGAGGATCTGAGTCGGGTGGCTTTCGTCGGTCAAACCATTCCACACCGGCACATGCGAAAACTTTGCGAGCTCTTCCACAGAGCTTTGCTTGAAGCCGCGATATTCGATGCCGTCGAACAGGCGGCCGAGCACGCGCGCTGTGTCCTTGAGCGATTCGCCGTGCCCGATGTGCGATCCCGACGCGTCGAGATACGTCACGTGCCCGCCCTGGTCGTGCATGGCCACTTCGAACGAGCAGCGTGTGCGCGTCGAAGCCTTCTCGAAGATCAGCGCGACGTTCTTGCCCTTCAGGCGCGGATGCTCCGTGCCTGCCGCCTTCGAGCGCTTCAGTTCGGCCGCCAGGTCGAGCAGGTATCGGATGTCGCGGGGATCGAAGTCCTCCAGCGCCAGCAGGCTGCGATTGCGCAGGTTGAATGTCATGCCTTGTCTCTCTCGATCGGGCAGCTCATGCAATGGCTGCCGCCACGGCCGCGGCCGAGTTCGCCGCCCGGGATGGTGATGACCTCGACGCCGGCCTTGCGTAGCAGCGTATTGGTGTAGACGTTGCGGTCGTAGGCGACCACCACGCCGGGCGCCAACGCCAGCAGGTTGTTGCCGTCGTCCCACTGCTCGCGTTCGACCTCGTTGGCGTCGCCACCGGTCTGAACCGTGCGCAGCTTCCTCAGGCCCAGCGCCTCGGCCACCACGGAAACGAAGCTGCCCTTCTCGGCACGTACTTCGAGCGAGTCCTTCTTGTCGCCCTGGCGTAGGCTATAGGCCTGGATACCATCGACCACATCGGGGAACACCGTGGCCAAGTCGGCGTCGCAGAGAGTGAACACAGTGTCCAGGTGCATCGCACCGCGCGACTTGGGCAGTTGCGCCGCAATCAACCGTTTGGCCGCACCACTGTGGAACAGCCGCCGCGCAAGCTGGCTCACCGCCTGCGGCGAACTGCGTTCACCCATGCCGACCAGCACCACGC